>NZ_CAWQOY010000093.1:0-82080 GCF_963896525.1 Nodularia sp. LEGE 04288 | reverse complement strand
CTTTCCCATCGCCATTGAAGTCCCCAACAATGATATTGGCTTGTTGACCATTAAAAGCCAGCGTATCTGTCATGGCAATGGGATTAGCAAAAAGACCATCCCCTTGGGATAAATAAACTTCTGTATCTCGATAGCCATCAACCGAATTACCAAACTCCTGGCGGATGACATCATCTTTCCCATCGCCATTGAAGTCCCCAACAATGATATTGGCTTGTTGACCATTAAAAGCCAGCGTATCTGTCATGGCAATGGGATTTTTAAATGTTGCCTTGGGAATTAATCCGTAACTATTTTCATCAAAATTACCGAACTGATTGGAAGAATTATCCAAAGGTGAGTTTGAATTTGAATCTAGTGCTGTAGGGTCAAACATACTATGAGGAGTTTATATATGATTGCATATGTAAAATATTTTACTAGCCGTTCAATGAAAGTTTTATAAATTTATTGTGATTTTCCTTTCTAGTAATATTACTGAAAAATTTAAATTTATTATATATAAATATAAACTTTTGTATTAAAATAGTGATTATTCCATCACCAAAAGTATCTTTGCCCCCGCGCTAGTCAATGGGAAGCATGGAATTATTACTTAGAGGCGGGTGTGGAGTGACATCACAATAAGTACGTACTCTCAGTAGATCGTAAAGTTTTCCTCAAGGGCGATCGCTACTTGCCTTTGCATGAAGCTAATTCATACTTTCAATCAGCAACGCCAAGAGAGTTATATAAATATGCGATCGCATCTTCCTAACAGCAGATGGATTCACCACATCCAGTTAGACAGTATTAGAATTACATCCACGCCGTCAGCACTATGACATTAGAGACTCAGACACCCCAGCCAGAAACGATGCACGAAGAGGAAGAAGAATTTCATTGGCGAGAATGCTGGTATCCCGTCTGCTTTCTGCAAGACTTGCCCAAAAATATTCCTTATGGTTTTTCTTTGTATGATGAACCTTTTGTGTTATTCAGGAATCAAAATGGCATACTTGTGTGTTTAACAGACCGTTGTCCCCATCGCGCCGCCAGACTCTCTGATGGACAAATTATTGATGGCAAAATTGAATGTTCATATCATGGTTGGCAGTTTGGCATTGATGGTCAATGTTTGCACATTCCGCAGTTACCAGAAGATACCAAAATTCCTCTAAATGCTTGTGTGCAATCGTTTACAGTTGTAGAACGTCAAGGCTTAATCTGGGTTTGGGCGGGAGAAACTGAAACTGCCATTGATCAACTCATCCCCACTATAGCGGACTTGGAAAACCCAGAATTTGTCCACACCGACTATATGAGAGATTTACCTTATGACCAAACTTATTTAATAGAAAACTTTGTTGATCCGGCTCATGTTTATATCAGCCATGATGGCACTGAAGGTAATCGAGCCAGCGCCCAACCATTAGAAATGGAAGTCAGCGATTTTTACGTTAAAGGATTTTTGGGGAAAATCCGCCAAAGCCGAAATAGTGATGCACCTTGGCAAAATTTGGATTTTATTGCGCCCAATTTAGTTCATTACAAATTAAACGTAATTAAACCTGGTTGGTATGCTGGCATAGCTTTATATTCAATTCCTATTGGTAAGGGTAAATGCCGTCTTTTACTCCGCAGATATCGCAATTTTATGATGGAAAAATTTAAGTCTAAACCTCGCTGGCTGGAACACTTGCGGCAAAACAAAGTTTTAGAACAGGATTTACCTCAAATATTAGGGCAACAAGCAGAAATAGCGAGGTTACAACAAAGTTTAAATAAAATTTATTTGCCACTAAAAACATCAGATTTATTAGTGATTAGTTACCGCAAATGGTTAGATAAATTTGGTGACTCTTTACCATATTATCAAGGTTATTTTACTTCTAAAAATATCGGTAGCAATGATTGCTCTCAAACTTTACCAGATGCAGACAGATTTTTACAACATACACTTATTTGTAGTTCATGCAATCAGGCATATCGGGTCACAAATCAACTAAAACAAACCTTTGCCGCCGTAGGAATCGCTCTAGCAGTTTTGGCAATCATCACAGATGGGCTGAGTAGTATTATACTCGTTCTTGCGGCTCTAGTGTCCGTTGTCTTGGCAGTTTTAGCTGAAAAATTAAAAACGCACTTTCGACACTCTTATACTCACTTTGATCAATGAGTAGTGAGCAATTTTTGGGTGTTATCTCACGCAGAGGCGCAGTTAGCGGAAAGCTTTCCCGCAGGGTGGCGCAGAGAATCAGAAAGAGTAATATTAATAGGGGTTTTAAAATGCAACTTCAAACAGTGCAGCAACATTCTCGACTTGGCACAGAAGTATTGCCAGAATGCAATCTCACACAACTGACAAACCAAGAGATAAATCAATTCAAAACATCTCTTTGGCAGCATGGCGTGATTGTTGTCAAAAACCAACGTTTAACTGCATCACAGCTAAAAGAATTTGCCTACCAAACTTTTGGTGAGTCTAATATTAATTATCCCCCTAAACCCCTTGATCCAAATATTGATCCAGATTTACAAAGTATTGGTGTATCTATTTTAGGAAATCCCCAACAGGATACTCAGGAAATTGTCGGCAAATTTGCTTGGCAATGGCATCATGATAAAGATTTACTTCCTACAACAGCAGGTCTGGATATGAATGCTTTGTATGTGGTGATGCTTTATGGAGTAGAAATACCGCCAGAGGGAATCGATGGTCAGCCCCACACAACGGCTTTTCTCGACATGATAGAAGCTTATAATAATCTCGATCCTGAGCATCAGCAGCAATTAGAGCAAATGTCTATGTACCATTTACCACCAAGAAACCATCAGCCAGGACATGATGTACCAATGAAAAGGCATCCCATTGTTTCCATTCATCAGGTAACTGGGAAAAAAGGATTATATCTAGGTTCAGATACATCAATTCTTGTTGGTATGGAAGATACATTGGATTTGGCAAAACAGTTCTGGCAGGAATTATTTCAAACTGTTTTGGAACGTACACCAGTTTATACTCATGTTTGGCAACCGGGTGATCTTGTTGTTTGGGATAATTCGCAAGTGATGCACGCAGGCATTCCCTATGATGCCAGCAAGTATAAGCGCGTTGCTTTACGTGTAGGATTGGTAGACACCAAATGATATCTTCTACTCTTTGGCAGCAAAATCAGAAATGTTAATCATGTTTTATCCGGATTAACCAAGAAACAGATGAATAATACTTTATATCAAATCTCCATGCCTAAAACTTATGGATATGCCTCAGCGCGTATCAATTCGCTACAAAGATACGTCCTACAACGTTAATGAGATCCGGTTAAAAACCTTCCGGCTTGGTTTCCAAATATGGGAAGAACAAACCAAAGCTAGACAAACTGAGCTTTATAATTTTATCTTCTCTTGTTTGAAACAAATTGACCGCCAAGACAGGTATATGTTTTCTGTGCTGTTTATAGAGTTAACAGAAATCATCCGCAATTCTCGCTTGGAAAGAAATATGAAAGAGGTGTTAATTAAAACAGCTTTTAGTGAGTTTGCTTACGCATTAGCAGATTTTGAAGATGCGGACAAATAAAAATTTATTGGCACCTTCTCCTTAGTCACTATTAACGCCCTGTCAATAAAATATGCTACCCAATTTAGCATTTGGTTAGATTCCATTAGTGCAAACGGTTGTGGTCTTGCGGTAGATAGGGCTTTATGATCACAAATTCCTGTACTCTTTATCCTGTAGTCTTTTCAGGTTATATTATCTGCCCGTAGGCAAGATAATCAGACTCGTTTGTCTAAACAGTTTTTTCCCTTCTAAAATTATACGTTTTAATTATATAATCCAATGCTAGGACTCAGCGTAATTAAATCGTCAATATTGCGTTTCATAGTGTTGCAAATTGCATCTAATGGCAAGTCATTAGCATCGTAACCAAAAGGATTTTCTATTTCCAACCCGATAGCTTCAATGCCAAATAAAGTAAAACTAATCAACGCCACAATTAATCCTGTCCACCACCCCAGACTTTCCACTAATTGAAAAGGTAATAGGTAACAATACAGTAATAATAACTGTTTGAGATGAATAGCGTATGCTAAAGGTATGGGTGTTTTTAAAATTCGTTCGCATGATCCTAAATTATCCACCAAATTATTTAATAACTCTTGCATTGCTATTAACTGGTAGATGTGAAGGCATTTATGATTATGCTGCTGCTGTAAATAATCTCCAATCCAGAAGGCAAGTTCTAGGGGTGGATTATTCATATTCTCAAGATTTCTATACTTAGAGTCTGGGATTAGTTCTTCTAACTCATTCGTTATCAACTCTCCACGCAAATGTAATTTAGTCGCTACAGCAAAGGCTACTAATAAATACAATGCAGCAATTTTATTTTTTCTATCTTCTGCGGATATTTCATCAATGGATACCCAAATTTGTCTTGCTAAATTTCGCACGTTGTTTACTATGGAACCCCAACATTTTCTGCCTTCCCAAAAGCGTTCATAAGCTGTATTAGTGCGAAAAACTAATAATAAGCCTAAAACAATACTAGGAATCACACTTTCTAAAATTGGTTGGGATACAGATAATTTGAAATTATAAAGTATAGACACAAAAATTCCAAATAATCCACACCCAATAACGCGTTTATAAATCGCTAAAATTACTGATCCTTTGATCTGAAGAGCTATTTGAAACCATAGTTTTCTTTCGACTGTCATGCAACTAACCTAAAACACAATAGAGTGGCTGAAGATTTGGTGGATCTAGAGTTCAGCATATTAATTTTGATGGTTGGTTTTTTAGTCTTAACTACAATTGGCAATTAGGTCAGTTTTGAAAGTCATAACTAATCCAGTCACTCCAACTACCAGCATAAAGTTTTCCTGTGTGAATATTGGCTAGTTCCAAAGAAAGTAAATTCACACAAGCAGTTACACCAGAACCACAATAAACTATAATTTCCTCAGCTTTTTCTAGTTTCTCCCAGCGTTGGCGTTGCTCTGATGCAGAAAGTAAATAACCAGAAGAGCTGGTAATGTCTTGCCAAGGATAGTTAATAGCACCGGGAATATGACCAGCAATTGTATCTATTGGCTCTCGTTCTCCTCGGTAGCGATCGCCTTCTCTAGAATCTACTAAAGCTACTTTTGGTAAGTCTTTGCGACTTTTCACCGCCTCAATATCTACTACCAAGTTTGGTCTGATTTTCGGGATAAAATTACCTTTCTGGGGTGTTGAAATCACGTCTGTGACTGCATAACCAGCTTTTTGCCATGCGGTAAATCCTCCATCTAATACAACTACTTGCTCATGTCCTAGATAGCGTAATAACCACCAAAGACGAGATGCAAAGGCCAAGCGCGAATCATCATAAGCAACAACTAAACTTTTTGGGGAATCTACCCCAATTGCTGATAACTTGTGAGCTAGATCATTGACATTTGGTAAAGGATGTCTACCGCCATGCTTACCTATAGGACTGGAAAGATCCTGATTCAAATCTAGATAATAAGAATTTTTGATATGACTTGCTTGGTATTGTTGTTTTCCTAGTTGAGGGTCAGCAAGAGAAAAGCGACAATCTACAATAACGATGTGTGGATCGTTAAGATGTTCAAAAAGCCAAGCGGGGGAAATCACAAATTGGGTGTCAGCCATAAACTAATCAAAATATATTAAAAAATACAATCCCAGATTGGGAAAAATTTGTCCAGGTCTAAACATTGTATACTTGTAAAGTATATGATGATGAGATACTAAATTACTTTTTTCCGTCCGACACTGTTAACTTTATTGAACAAGTGGGGTGCTTTTGTGATTTCATGGAATTCCAACTGTACAGACTCTACTGAAGAACAATTTGGAGGGTCAAACCACGTGAAAAAATTACATAATATCAATTCCAATCATGCATTAGAATCGCCAATCTTAGCAGGTTATCCCTTGGAGTCATCTCAAGGTCATCTCCGGCGGGAACAGATACAAGTAGCTCCAGATTGGATGAAAAATGATCTTAATTATGGTTACGATTCGTTAATTTCTATAACTCCACAAGCTATACCTTCTAAAGTGGTGAACGGTTTAGATTCAGAATTGCCGACAGTTTTAGTGGTTGACGACAATACAGCCAGTCGAATCACTGCGGTTGCTCTTTTGTCGATGGAAGGATACGAAGTGATTGAGGCTGAAAGTGGTCCGACTGCTTTATTACTAGTAAAACGAAAACAACCAGATTTAATTTTGCTGGATGTGATGATGCCGGGAATGGATGGGTTTGAAGTCTGTCAGTTGCTGAAGCAGGATGAACATACTAGGCTCATACCAATAATTTTTATTACAGCCTTAAATGACAAGCGATCGCTTATCCGAGGAATTGAAGTCGGGGGGGATGATTTTCTCAGCAAACCTTTTGACAATGTAGAACTAGTAGCGCGTGTAAAATCTTTGGTGCGGCAAAAGCGTTTAAATGAAGACTTAGACCATGCCGAGAAAGTGCTGTTTTCTGTGGCTAAGGCTATTGAATGTCGTGATCCCAATACAGGCGATCACTGCGAACGGTTAGTCAAATTAGGACAGGCTTTTGGTGAATACCTCAATCTTTCGCGCTACCGAATTCGAGATTTAATGTGGGGTGGATATCTGCATGATATCGGCAAGGTGGGTATTCCCGACGCGGTGCTACTGAAAAAAGGCAAACTCACCCCCGAAGATTGGATAATTATGAAGCAGCACGTTTTAATTGGGGAAAAAATCTGTCTACCACTCCGGAGTATGAAGGGTGTAATTCCCATTATTCGCCATCACCATGAGCGCTGGGATGGATCGGGCTATCCTGATGGACTCAAAGGGGATGATATTCCTTACTTAGCACAAGTATTTCAGATAATTGATATTTACGATGCTTTAACTAGCGAAAGACCTTATAAAAAAGCCTTTAGTTTAGAAGAAGCAATATCTGTAATGCAGCAAGAAACTGATTCAGGTTGGCGCAATCCCAAGTTAGTGCAGCAGTTTATCGACTTTAGTCGCTTCCGGAATGGAAACTAGGCAGTCCGCTGTCGATCAATATCCCCAGTTGTGTACCTGGAAAGATTTTGGTGTTGGTTAGATTAACTGCTATGATTTGAGCCGAAATATATTGAAATATCAAGCGCGAAAACGTACTTTACTGATAGCTGATAGCTAAATTATGGTAGTTGTAGCAATTCTAGCGGCGGGACGCGGCACCAGGATGAAATCACACCTACCCAAAGTTTTACATTCTTTGGGTGGGCGATCGCTAGTTGAGAGAGTTCTCGATAGCGTAGAAGCACTTTCCCCTTCACGGCGGATGGTGATTGTGGGGTATCAGGCAGAATTAGTCAAAGCAGCCATGCAGTCCCCTAACTTGGAGTTTGTCGCACAGACTCAACAACTGGGAACAGGTCATGCCATCCAGCAATTATTACCCCACCTGGAGGGTTACACAGGAGATTTGCTGGTGCTAAATGGCGATATACCGTTATTACGCAGCCAAACTCTAAAACAATTATTACAAACTCACCAAGAAAATCAGAACGCCGCCACCATCCTTACCTCACACCTAACTCAACCCCAGGGCTACGGGCGCGTTTTTTGTAATAGTGAAAATATTGTCCAGCAAATTGTGGAAGAAAAGGATTGTACTGCGGCTCAAAAACAAAATTGTCGGATTAATGCTGGGGTTTACTGTTTTAATTGGCAGAAGTTAGCTCAGGTTTTACCCCACTTACAGGCAAATAATGCTCAAAAAGAATATTACCTCACAGATGCTGTGACTCAAGTGGGTAAAGTCATGGCTGTTGATGTGGAAGATGATCAGGAAATTTTGGGAATTAATGATCGCCTACAACTAGCAACAGCTGACGAAATTATCCAAAGGCGTGTCAAGGAAAAATGGATGGCGGCTGGTGTTACCCTGATCAACCCTCAAAGCATTACCATTGATGACACCGTAGAATTACAGTCTGATGTGATTATTCAACCGCAAACTCACCTACGGGGAAATACTACGATTCAAACAGGGAGTTGTATTGGCCCTGGGAGTTTAATTGAAAATAGCCAATTGGGTGAAAACGTCACAGTCCAGTTTTCTGTAGTTACAGATAGCGTTGTGCAGACAGGCAGCAGAATTGGCCCTTATGCTCATTTACGTGGTCATGCAGTAGTAGGTGCTAATTGCCGTGTGGGTAATTTTGTCGAATTGAAAAATACTCAGTTAGGCGATCGCACGAACGCCGCACATTTATCATACTTAGGTGATACCACTACAGGTAATCAGGTAAATATTGGTGCAGGTACAATTACTGCTAACTACGACGGCGTGAAAAAACATCCTACCCACATAGGCGATCGCACTAAGACTGGTTCCAATAGTGTTTTAGTAGCACCAGTCACGTTAGGAGATGATGTTTATGTCGCCGCAGGTTCAACTGTGACAGAAGATGTAGCTGATAATTCTTTAGTAATTGCCCGGAGTCGTCAAGTAGTTAAACAAGGTTGGCAAAAGAAAAAACTTGACAATGAAACCACTTCATGATTACTGACAGGATCAACAAAACAAACAAGCGCCGCAAATCTGGTGGTGATAACTTGAAACACAGAGAATTAATGGCTATTCTCCCACAAGAATCTCAAATAACCCTGAAAAAAGCGGCGCTTGATTTAAAAATCCTCAGCGAACCTCTGCGTTAGAAAAAAATTACCCTAAACCTTAAACACAGCCAACTAATTCCCCATTATTCCATTCCAAAGTATCACCAATGCTTTCGCCATCGTGATAGGCAGCAAGTAATACCTCGCTAGTTTTACCCCATGATATCGCTCCAGTAGCTTCGATGGCGATCGCACCCAAATCGCGCTGATTTTTACTCGATTCCGTAAACGAGCGCTGCATAGCATCCTTGAGCAGCATTCCATCAGTTACCCGCACCACAATCTTGGCAGCTAGACATTCATCGATGATATCTTCCCCAATACCAGTACAGCTAACTGCCGCATGACTATTAGCATAATTACCTGCGGGCATAGCAGAATCACTGACTCTACCAATACGCTCAAAGCCTTTACCGCCTGTAGAAGTGCCAACAGCCAGCCCACCATAGGAATCTAAAACGACTACACCAATGGTGCCACGTCCAGCATTGCTGGTTTCCACTAATTCCGGTTCTGCTACCACGCCAGCCATTGTGCTTTTAAAGTTATCCTGGCGCTCTTGCATCCATTCCTGCAATCTTAAATCAGTTAAAGCATTGAATAAGGGAACTTGTAACTCCCGTGCTAGTTCAGCTGCACCGTAATCGGAAAGTACCCGATCTGGCGAACTTTGTAAAAAGTGTACCAATTCAATGGGATTTTTCACCCGCGAAATATTAATTACACCACTAAAACGCCCTGATGTACCATCCATCAAAGAAGCACTCATGCGGATTTGACCATCAGATTGCAGTACTGAACCAGTACCAGCATTAAAGCGGGGGTCATCTTCTAACATTTGGCAACCCTGTAAAACCGCCTCAGATGCAGTTGCACCTGACAGGAGAAGAGAATAAACTGCCTCTACTACCCGATAAAGTGAGCGGCGCACCGACTCTAATCCTCCTTTACCGTGGAGAGAACTACCAGCTCCTCCATGAATAATTACTTTAGGTTGCACCTGTAAATTCATCTATCTATAACCCTTGCGCTATTTGCGTCTCAGTTGTAGTTGGTTTTACTATAAATTAGGTATTAGTCTCAGAACGGCGACGACGGCAACGTTCTGAGCAGTATTTCACCTCGTCCCAGCAATCTTGCCATTTCTTGCGCCAAGTGAAGGGACGTTGACATACCGGACAAATTTTTGCAGGTAGGTCTGATTTAGAACGAACTCGTCCCATGATGAATACCATGCCGAGGTGAGTTTGATGTTTGAGAGCGATGGAAAAATATTATAACGAGTTAGCGACAAAAGGAGGATAACTGAAAAATAATTTCCTAATGATTTTTGCCAGCTAATGGCAACATTAAGCGACTGACTACCCGGCTATCTGGTAACTGATAGATATGCAATTCTCCTCCTAGTTGCTGGATCAGATTTTGGCAAATCAGCAGATGTAAGCCTGGAGGTTGGTCGAGTGGAGAAAGTTTCAGCACATCCTTGGGTATATTTTGATCTAATTCTGCCAGTAACTGTGGTTCAACGAAGCCATTATCTGTAATCGATAATTCTAATAATTCCTCATCTAAACGGCGACACCAGATATCAATTCTGCCTCCACTTTTAGAACGTTGACAGGCAAAAACTAATAATTCGTGCAGGATTAATTCAATTTTGACAATATCACCAGCGATCGCCATTGAGGAAGGATAGGTTGAAGTCTGAATCCCGGACAGGAATGAAGGGCTATTGACTGATTGGTATTCTCCACCCGATTGTCCCAAACCATGCACACCCACCCATAACTTGTGTTGCTGAAATAAAGTTTCTACTCGTTCGAGCGATCGCTTGAGTAAAGTGGAAATGGGCATAGTCTCCGCATTCTTATGTAACTGCCATTGTTCCAGCTTCAGTAATCCAGTCATGGAGGCTGTTGTTTGGTCTAACTGCTGCAACAGTAACTGGTAACGTGTCCGAGTCAGATCATTACTAGGAATCCCCAAATCATGTATTTGTTCGAGAATCAGCGCTGTTGTTCTTTGAATTTCCTCCAGACGACTATGTTTATACCAATTGAGTTGTTGTAATTCCTCGTTTGTAGACTCTAACAGTTGGGTAACTTGCTGTTGACGACGCGACCAAGCTAATTGAGTCACCAGAGTTTCTGTAGCATTGAGACTTAGCTGTGACCATTGACGTTGACGATGATCTGCTATCACTACTATGCCTGTGGGTTCATAAGCAGCAGCAGTACGTAATGCCAGGATTAAAATTTGACCAATTCCTAAACCATTCAACCATTTTCTGGTTTCCGGTGGTAAATCATCCACGCTGAAACTCAGGTAACTATCTTGGCACAGCGCCCATTGGATCAGAGCTTCAGACTTAATAGTTACTTGTGCATCTGCCACAATTTTAAATCTAGTATCAGTGCTTAACTCGATAATTTCGGCATAAATCTCACCAGAAGACCAAGATAAAATCAGTGCCAAGGGACAATCGAGAACAGATACTATTTGTTCTAGTACAGTCCGTTCTAGATGTTTTTCCCTGGTTTCGGTAGTGGGATTTTGATCGCTGTGTTCAATGGCTGTGAGGCATTGCTGAATGCTGAATAATACCTTTCGTTGCTGCTTATTATCAATTTGCAATTGCCATTGCTGGACAATCACACCAATTTGTTGACTAACGACCCACAGCAGTTCTTTTTCCAAGGTTGACCAAGTGCGATGAGTTTCGTGAGTGAGCAGCACAAGCACTGTTGGTGCATGACCTTGAGTACAATTACAAATTAACTGCGATCGCACACCATGTTCGATCAGGGGATGTCGCCAGTTAAAAAACCGTAAATCTTCATCTAACTTCTCCACCTCTACCGCAGCTTTAACATTCTTTAATAAAGAATTATCCACTTCTGCGAGATCATTGAGAGCAAATGTTAAAGGTCGGCGATTATGAGGTTGGCTTTGGTAGATAATTTGATAATTATTTTGGTCAGCGTCGTATTGCAAGAGTAAAAAGCGCGTAGCAGCTAGTCGAGCTAAAACTTTTGTCGCACAGGTGCGGAGAATTTCGTTAAATTCATCCTTGTGATAAATAGCTTGAGCAACTTGGCTAGTTAGCTGGGTATCATCTTGAATTTGTTTGATGGTGCTTTCCATGCTGTCGATGGGAGCAACTAAAGAGATTAGCCCCGCCGCACCTTGGAGAAAATTTTTATCCGCCTCTGCCCAAATTCGTGGTTCATGATCTTCCACCGCCAAAAATCCTAGTAGATCCTTGTGCCATAAAATCGGAGCTGCTAACAGCGATCGCACTTGCAAGCGTTTTAACAATTTGGCGGTAAAATGGCTTTGTAGAGAACTCCGGGCATCACCAATCCAGACAATTTCATTCACGGACAAAGCATAATACAATTCGCTCAACTCCTGCACTGTCATTCCTGGTGCTTGTTGTTTATCTCCATAATCACGACCGATATTCACCAGATGATTACTCATCCGACACCAAAAATAACGCCCTTGTCGCTCAAACCAATAAATATTTGTCCGACTGGGAGAGACAAAGTTATGGGTGGCCTCTACCACTGCTTTGAGCCTTTGATCGAGATTATTCAGAACGCGGATATTTTCTAGTAATTTTAATAATGGTTCATCAGGGCGTTTGGTTTGCTGTTGCTGCAAATCTATCTCTTTTTGATAGAGTACTGCTCCTAATACCCCTAAAATCATTGTTAATCGTGTCTTTGTGTCTCCTGTCAGTAAGTAACCCCAACGTTTGGAACCGAGTAATAGTAAACCTAAAAAACGGTTTTTATGGCGAATAGGCCAAAAAATCGCGCCTTGAATGTTATGTTTTCTACCCAATTCTTGCCATGTTGCAGCCCGGTTTTCGTTACGTAAATCTACTACACCTAATGGTCCCTGTTCAATGACTACTTGCTCTAATATGTCGCCGGGATTGAGAAAAACCCGTTTGTGCAGAAAACTCTTGTCTTGATCAGGTGTAATCCCGCCTTTGCCAAATAATGTGTGCTGGAGGCGATCGTAAAGCGCAATCCAAATCAGACTGTAGTCAAATTCCTGTTGGATATAAGAAATAGTAGTTGCAATCAGAACGTCAACATCATCCTCTTCTCTCAGGCTTTGGAGGACGCGGCACAAGGCTAGAATCTGTTGTTCGTCGCTTAAAGATTTTTGTGGCTGCCCCATCTGAATTATTGATCAACTTAGCTTGTAATATATTAAGATGCCCAGAAAAACATCCAGACTCAATATAACTACGGATGATTGCTGTAAGTTCTGGGTAAAATTTTACATGGATATTTATCAAGTTGCACTTCGTCCGCTATTATTCAATCTGGTGAAAGCCGATCCAGAGTGGTTACATCAGCAGACAATTCGGAGTTTAAGCTGGCTCTCACAAACCAGCAACCCTTCGGCTCATTGGGTAAATCAACGTCTACAACAGTCCTTGTGTCTGAAAGATCCACGCCTCGAACAAAATTTGTTTGGGCTAAACTTCCCCAATCCTTTAGGGTTAGCAGCTGGTTTTGATAAAGATGGAGTAGCTGCCGGGATTTGGTCTAGTCTAGGTTTTGGCTTCGCAGAACTAGGAACAGTCACTTTTTTAGCACAACCAGGAAACCCCCGACCCCGTTTATTTCGCTTGCCATTGGATCAAGCAGCTCTCAATCGCATGGGTTTTAATAATAGGGGAGCCGCAGCAATGGCAACAAGGTTAGCACAAGATCAGCCAGAGTTAGCCTCGTCAATTCCCATAGGTATAAATTTGGGTAAATCTAAGGTTACACCATTGGAAGCAGCTGGAGAAGATTATCTTAACAGTTTTCGCTTACTGAAAGAGCTGGGCGACTATTTTGTTGTTAATGTCTCTTCTCCCAATACTCCTGGGTTGCGATCGCTCCAAGATGCTGTGATGCTTGGTTCTATCTTGGATTTATTACAGCAGAAAAACAAATCACAAAAGCCGATATTTGTCAAGATTGCGCCGGATTTAGAATGGGAGGCGATCGCTGACATTATTGCTTTAGCCAAAACTTACCAACTAGCCGGAATTATTGCCACCAACACCACCATCCGCCGGGATGGATTGAAAACTCAAATAATTAACCAAACAGGCAAATCACCCCAGTCAGAAGCCGGCGGAATTAGCGGTGTGCCATTACGCGATCGCTCCACCGAGGTAATTCGGTTTATTTGGCAGCAAACCCAAGGAGAAATCCCGATCATCGGTGTTGGTGGCATTTTCACCCCGGAAGACGCTTGGGAAAAAATCACTGCTGGGGCAAGTTTAATCCAAGTATATACAGGCTGGATTTACCAAGGACCGATGATGGTACGCCGGATTCTCGAAGGTTTGCTTTTACAACTGGAAAAGAATCAGCTAAATTCCATCACCGAAGCCGTAGGTAAAGAATTAAAAATTATAAATTAACAATTTTTAACCTTCCTCTAGTGGGAAAAACTCCTTTGTTTTTTCCGAGTATGTCCAGGCGATACCATCAGGGTCTTTGTGACGACACCACTCTGGAAACTCTGGATCATTGCGGCGTTTGTAGACTGTACTGGAATAAACATTCAGTCGTTTGGCAAGTTCTGATTGGATCAGAGAACCAAACATTAACTGCTGTTCTAGCGATCGCTTAACTTCTGGATCAGTTGCTGGAGGTGGTGCTTCAGTTGCCGATTCTGACACCACTGGCTGGGGTTCTGGTGCGGCTAAAAGCGATCGCGCAGTTTTAGTAACTGGTAGAGATGGCAGCTTTTGATCCGGTTCACTACTATCAAGGATATCGCCAAGAATACTGGCAGACATAAAGTAATAAACCTCACCCCCTTCTTGAGAGTTCTGGATACTCGCACCAAATTCAGAAGCCTTACTATCTAAATAGCGTTTTGCCGTTGTCCCCGAAAAATTTCCCCTCATTGCCAAATCCATTGGCGTAATCTTGCCTTGAGTTTCCCGAATCATTTCATGGAAAACCGGATTAACTTGCCCAGACCACTGTTGCCATTGATATTGTTGCCAAACTTGGAAACCAATCGCCAGCATCAGAATTGCCAGTAAAATTCTCCAGGTAGCAACCAGGAAAATAATCAAAAACGAGATTGGCAAAAGTAGAACGAGGAACCCTTTCCCGTTGCTTTCTATTAGTTTTTCACTCATGCCGATTATTGCCAATTGAATTTTTGGAAAATAATACTATTATCTTGGCAAAAAGTGGGACATTTTTTTGTATCGTTTGGCAAAGTTACAGAAAAAGAGGAACGGGGGCAGGGGGCAGGGTGCAGGGGAGAAGAGGAAAGGTTGTTAAGTAACCGGAAGTTTAAAGTAATTTCTAACTCCCCCTTGCTCCCTGCTCCCCGCACCCCTGCCTCTTTATGCTTGCCGTTGACAAAGCAACAAACCAAACCACTGATCAGGATCAGTCCACACATTCAGGGGTACTAAACCCAGTGCAGTCAGTTGCTGTTGCATAATCTTCAGGTCAAATTTGCGGGAAATTTCCGTGTGGATAGTTTCCCCTAGAGCAAAATTAACAGTCAGATTGAGAGCGCGTAATTCTACAGATTGCGATCGCAAACTGCGTAAATACGACTCAATTTGATTTTCGGTTTCGTTATAAAACGACCAGTGTTCAAACTGCATCGTGTCAAAATTCCCCTCAAATCTTTGATTTAAATGCTCCAAAATATTCAAGTTAAACGCCGCCGTCACGCCTTCGCTATCGTCATAAGCTGGTTCCAAGATATGTTTTGGCTTTTGTAAATCTATCCCCAATAAGAAATACTCCCCTACTTCCAGAGCATTTTTAATTTGAGACAGAAAAATATCACTTTCTTCGGGCGTGAGATTACCCAACGTACTGCCAATAAAACCAATCAGCCGACTGGGTAATTCTGATGGCAAGATTTTTGCCAAGGCTAACTCGTAGGTTCCGGCAAGTGCATGAACTTGTAAAGAAGGATAATCTGCCAATAGCTGCCTAGCACTACTTTCTAATATCCCCGCACTCACATCAATGGGTACATATAGCATGGGGTAGCCTAGTTGCTGGTAAGCATCCAGTATAATTCTGGTTTTAGTAGAGCTACCACTGCCCAGTTCTACCAATTCACAAGGGCCAGTTATTCTGGCAATTTCACCAGCATATTTCTGTAAAATCGCAGTTTCCGTGCGTGTCAAATAATATTCTGGTAATTCACAGATTTGCTCAAATAACTCAGACCCACGATCATCATAAAAGTAATGGGTGGGAAGGGTTTTAGGTGTTTGAGTTAATCCCTGAATTATATCACTCCCAGTATCAAATGAGACTATTTCATTCACTGGAAGCAAACGCTCGATCTGCAAGCGTTCTTCAATGCTGTTTGGGGAAGTAACTTTGCTGATAGCAGCTTTAGATATTGACATTCAACCTCCATCGTGTAAAGTTATACCAATTCGGAATGAAGAAATAGAGCATTCATCACCTTATTCTCAAAAATTGATATTAGATTCCTTTTGAGGGCAAACTTTTACCCCAGCCAGTGAAACACATCGCTCTAGGTCATAACATCACGCCTGAGCTAGATTAATCGAGCTTTTAAGCCATCTTTAAGGATTTTCTCATAAAAACCGATGCCGAGTATTTTTTACTCAGCACTTAGCACTTGACTAGCAGCACAGCGAAACCCGGCGAAGATTTGGTACACGCTGGGATAATACCAGTTGCGAAAACTAGCACGTAGTCCCCAATGACGTGTAGCCCAACTCCCGCCTTTTAAAACCCGGTGCTTGTGGTCAAAATAAACTTGGGAATAACCGATGTAAGGGAAACTCTGGAAACCCTCGTAACCATCAAACCAGGAAGCTGTCCACTCCCAGACATTGCCTAGAGTATCGTATAAGCCATAGGCACTTTGTCCCCCTGGATAGGTATCTACTGGTGTAGTGTGACCAATAAGGCGATCGCAATTACAATTTTCCGAACTTGGCGATTCATTTCCCCAAGGATAGATGCGCCGACAACCAGCATTTGCGTCCCAACTAGCCGCTTTTTCCCATTCAGCTTCTGTCGGTAGCCGCTTCCCCACAAATCGCGAATATGCTTCGGCCTCATACCAACTGACACCACAAACCGGGTGATTATCCCAATTGCCATCGCCAGACCAGTAAAGTGGTTTAATCACCTGCTGAGTTTGTCGCCATTTCCATCCAGCTTCCGACCACCATTGAGAATTTTGGTAGCCTCCAGCCTCCATAAATAACCGATACTGTCCACAATTCACAGGATATCGGTCAATATAATAAGTCTCTAAATATACTTTATGTCCAGGGCGCTCATTATCCAGAGCATAGATATCATCACTTCCCTGTTCAAATTCACCAGCCGGAATGAGAATCATTTCCGTAATATTTTCTATAGGAGACGTATAACTCATACTTTCTCCTATCTCTTCTATCTCCCCCTTTTCCCACTTCATCAATTCCAGCACAAAGCTAATAATTTCGCAGTGTTGGCTTTCGTGCTGAATCAAAAAGCGCCAAAGACGTTCTTCTTGTTCAAAATCAACTACTTCTAGGCGTTGCAAAACCTGTTTTCTCACTTTGTCCAGGTAATCAAGGGTTGTTTGTAGATGAGGTAACTGGACACGTTGTGATTTAGGTAAACCATCAGCCGCGAATAGTTTCCGGTATTGGGGGAAAGAACAAGGCAAACCCCCCATGTGTTCTAGTAACCATAAAGACTCAGTAAAAGCAATATGCCCTAAGTGCCAACCAACGGGACTAAACTCAGGATGAGGCTGACTACAAAACGTAGCTTCATCCATCCCCTCGAACAACTTCAAAGTTTTCAGACGACATTCAACCAAGTCACAAAAAAGAGCCTTTTTCACACTAGATTGGTTTAATCTGGATATCACAGTCTTCTCCCACACTGATAATGCTATTTTCTGGACAAGCACTCCAATTACCAGTAAATAACGGTTCAGAGGCAATAATTACAGATTTAGGAAAATTTAGATGATCCTTTAGCCAATATAGCGACGGAGCCGGCGCATTGCTAGAAAAGCGTGAAGCAATTAAACGATTTCCATCACTGAAGACGATGTTGGCTGAAACTTTGACTTGATGGCGTTTTGCCATTTCTAATAAAGTTAGTAATGTATGACCTAAAGCATCTTCTGGAGATTGATCTTGATTGATTTGACTCTGAGAAAGTAGCAGCGCAAAGATGTGTTCCGAATCAGTAATACCATTAATTTTTTCGTAAAAATCATCAGTTAATTTACTGCGGATTTCGCGGTGTAATGTTTTGCGAAAATTTTCAATGTATCCATTGTGAATAAATAACTGTTGTTGATGGTTAAACGGCTGACAATTAGCGAAATCTAAAGCTTGTCCAGGTGTCGCACTGCGAACATAAGCAAGTACGCATTTAGATTCCACATAACGGCTAAGATCAGCCAGGTTTAAGTCATTCCAAATAGGTAGGGTATTTCGATACGTAAATGGGTCTGTATTTTTTTGACTATGATACCAACCCACACCAAAGCCATCTGCATTCACAACTCCAGAAGTCATTTCCAGCGGCTGGTAACTCTGAACAATCAAAGAATGTTCAGGTTTATATAGAATATCCTCTAAAGTCACAGGCGAACCCAGGTAGGCAAGTAAACGACACATATAGAAAAAGTTGCTTTGGTAAAATACTAAGAGAACGGGCGATAACAATCTTTAATCAAAAAAACCACAGATACACACCGAAAAATTATCTGTGTTTAGTAAGTAAGAGACAAAAATTCCATGCATATAAAATAAATAGAAATTAACCGTAGGGTGGGTATAGCCCAAGGGGCATGGCTGCGCTAAAGCGACAGCGTAACCCACCTAAAATTGTAAAAACTGAGCGCAGCCTAAGTTTTAACGGTGCGTTGTGCTGCTTGATTTGTCCTTACATAGTGATAAATATGAATAATTTATCACTACCTACTTATTTGGATTAAAAACTTTTCGCTGTCTACATCTGTGGTGATAATTAATAGCGAATACGTGGGTCAACATAAGCATTGAGAATATCAATCAAAATACTAGCAGTCACAACGATCGCCCCAAAAAAGACTAATACTCCTTGTACAGTGGGATAATCGCGATCAGAAATGGCTTGATATAGGCGATTTGCTAAACCAGGCCAAGAAAACGTCACCTCAGTTAAAATTGCCCCACCCAGCAGCGATGCAAAAGTTAAACCTAATACGGTAATTACTGGAATTAAGGCATTTTTCAAAGCATGGGAGACTAAAATTTTATTTTCAGCAATACCTCTAGCTCTAGCGGCTTCTACATAATCTGCTTTTAAGGTTTCCTTTAAATTTACGCGCACAATTCGCTCAAAAATACCACTGAGCAAAATTCCTAGAGTCAGACTAGGTAGGGCTAAATGGTGCAAAGAGATAAAAAATTGAGTTAAATTTCCCTTCAGCAAGCTATCAATGGTATATAATCCAGTGATCGCAGTAGGAGCCGAAAGATTAGGCGGAAAACGGTTAGAATTAGGAAACCAACCCAGTTGCACAGAGAAAATCAACTGTAAAAGCATTCCTGCCCAAAACATTGGAAGTGCGTAAGTAATAATACCAAATAACCTCCCCCCAATATCAAAATAAGTACCGGGACGAGAAGCCGAAAGAGTACCAGCCACAATACCCACAATCAGGGCTACTGCCATACTTGATACTGCTAACTCTACAGTGGCGGGGAAATACTGCCCAATAATGTCCCAAACAGACTGTCCCCGACTTGTTAAAGATGTCCCCAAATCAAAACGCAGTAAGTTTCCCAGATAATTTAAATACTGTAGCCACAGAGGAAGATTTAAACCTAATTGTTGGCGTAATTCTTCCTTAGCTGCTTCAGGCGCACGTCCGCCGAGAATTGCATCTGCTGGATCTCCTGGTGTTGCTCGTAGTAATAAAAATACAATAGTAATAATAGTCAACAATTGCAGTGGAGCCAGAACTAACCGAGAGGCAATGTAATATTGTAAAGCTTTAGATCGAGACATATTTTAGCTAAAAGTATTCAAATGGACTCGACAACCCACAACTCAAAACCTCACCCTGTCCTAGCGGACATCCCTCTCGTTACTAAGGCTACCGTGTACACACAAGTGATCGAATCGCCCCCTAACCCCCAATTCTGGGGGAACAAGAATTTTCAAAGTCCCCCAAACTTGGGGGATTTAGGGGGCAAAACAGGCTCAAACGCAAACAGACAGGACTTGTGTGTACACCGTAGCGTTACTAAGAAGAGGGAAAGATTTACCCACAGGGTAAAGCAAGGGTGAGGTGGTTATTCAAGATTTCGGGATAACTGTTTTCTTGATTGTTTTATAAATTAAATTCTGCGTCGGGTCAAGTTGCACATTATCAACACCATTTTGAGCAAATATATAGTCTTTGGTTTGCCATAAAGGAATGTAAGGCACATCATTAGCTACCTGCGTTTGGATGGCTGTAAAAATTTGCTGACGCGTTGCGGGGTTTTGTTCTTGGCGTTGTTGAGCAATTAGTTTATTAACGGCTTCGCTATAGTAGAATGAACCCTGAGTTTTACTACCCCCATCTTCGCAGCCTTGAGCATTCGACCCTTTTTCACAAGACAAGAATGGCTGCACATAATTATCTGGATCTAAAAAGTCTGGATACCAGTCAACCAAAGCGGCTGGATATATACCCCTAGAGATGTCTTTAAAGAAAGTAGCACTTTCTACAGTACTAATTTCCAGTTGCAGTATGCCCTCCATTTGTTGGTCAGCCAGAGATTTCAGTGTTTGTGCTGCAAAACGGCGATTAGCTGAACTAGAAGGATACCAAATTTGCACTTTCGCGGGATTTTCTTTGGAGAAGCCAGCAGTAGTTAATAATTTTTTAGCTTGATCAAAGTTAGCATCCCCATATTTATCTTTAAATACTGGCTGGGAAACATTGAAAGTGGTGGGAATCATGCTGTAGAGCGGATCAGATTGACCAAGTAAAACTCGTTCATTGATCAGTGGACGATCAATCATGGACGCGATCGCAGCTCGAACTTCTGGTTGATCTAAAGGTTGCTGATTCCGGTTCAGCACCATATAACTGACTGCACTACCTTGAGCCGTAATTGTCTGCCAATCTCCTTTTTTGGCTCCTGCTTCTAAGCTACTAATTTGATCAGGTTGTAGGGCTAGATAAGCCACATCTACTGTACCTGTGCGGAAAGCATTAAACAAATTCACCGCGCTAGTCTGGATTTGCACGTTAACGCCCTGATTAGCTGGTTTTTCGCCCCAATATTTTTCAAATACATCCAATCTCAGGGAATCTGTGCCATATTGCGCTAACTTGTAAGGGCCAGTCCCCACAAAGGTATTTGGCTGAAATTTCCCCGCCCCAATTTCGTAAGCTGTGGGCGACACTGCACACACGCCAGAAAATGCTAACAGTGAAGGAAATGCTGCAAATGGTCTTTTTAACTGGATTGTTAACTCATATTCATCAGTGGCTTTAACTGATTCCACCGTATCCGATAATAAGAACGAGGGTTTTCCCTTATTCTCAATAAATCGCTGAATGCTAAACTCCATTGCTTTGGCGTTGAAGGGAGTCTCATCGTGGTAAACAACTCCCTGACGTAAAGGAATAGTGTAAGTTAAACCATCAGGACTGACTTGGGGTAATGCTGTCGCCAATTGGGGTTTAATTTCCGTGCTACCTGGTTCATAAGTGTACAGGCGATCGCTCATATTTAACACCAACCCCAAGGAAGCCAACTCATAGGTATCAGCCGGATCGAGGGTTCTCGGTTTCAGTGTTGTACCGACAGTAATTCGACCATCACCTGTACCAGATGATAAAGTCGTTGTCTGCTGGCGAGGAGCGCAACTCACAACCAAAAGGACACAAAGGCAAAACAATGATAAAAATTGTGGAATTCCACTCCATCGTCTTGCAATCAAGGAAAACCAGGCCATAGGATTCAGATTTTTCAACTTAGCGGTCAGCTATCATACTATGATATGTGGCGGGAATACTTAACTATTCGCAACATACTAAGTAAGTAGGCTCAAATATTTATAACTATGTCAACAGAAATGAAGTGTAGGGTATGTTGTCCCTCAACGCAACGCACCGTCAAGAATTCAAGGTGCTTTAGCCCGACGGCATAACATTGGTAGTTTTATAAGAATTTCTCTCACATTTGATCAACACCAAAATAATTAATTAGACCTGCGGCATATATTTTTTATAACCAATATATAACTTTCGCCAGAAGGAATATTAAGTTTTTTTAGTTAATATTTATTTGCAATCAAAAAATTGATTAGCTCAAAGGCAAGTAAAATATTGGGATTTTTTCATCACTCAACTCATAATTTTTTTATTTGTTAAATTATGAACAATCTCAATAGAAATTAAATTCAGTTTTTCGAAAAATAGCTGAATTTGCAAAGAGCCAAATATATTCCGAAACTGTAAAAAGCACAGATAAAGTATTGACATGATTAATTTGATTTCTAGGACAATTGCTCACATTAGCTTTCTATTTAAGGAAGTTCAAGTAAAACGTTTCCTGGCTGTTGTTCTAGTTGGTTTTTTGACGCTAACGACAAATGTTTCTCTTGGGCAAAACAATCAAGTTTTAAGAGAGACAGTGCGTGAAGATATACATCAAGATGATTCCCAAAGACCAAAAACCATCCGGGAATGGAATAAGGAAGCTCGTGAAACAGAAGATTCTCCTGGTAAGCGAATGCAAAAAATTGGGGAAGAGTCAGCAGAAGCCTTTAAAGAGTTTGGTTCAGGATATGTAGAAGGGGCTAAAAAAACCGCTCGTGATTTACAGAATGGTGCATCTAAGGTAGGCGAATATATTTCGGACTAATACCAATTCTGATTCGTCACTCAGAGAATATTTTTGAAGTCACAACGCATAGTGAAGGCGATCACAAAAATTAGAAATTTCTCACCCGCATCGGCGGGTTTTTTCTTGACAGTTTCCGCTGGTGGAGCCAAACAAGCTTACCACCGGCTATGCGATCGCTACGTCATGAAGACGTTTTCATTCTGGCAAGCGGTGGAGCAACACACAACCTCTATGCCTTTGGTGAGGCTTACCATGCAACTCCACCTGACTGGGTACAAGAATACTTGACACTCCCCGCGATAAATCGAAGGGGATTCTTGGTTCAACGAGTCCACTTAGATGAGACCCCTTGCAGTATCTCAACCAGAGGTGGTTCTCTCCTCAAGCTTTAACTTTCGGTATGCCCTACCGTAGTTGGATGAATCCAAAATTTGTTTGAGTGTAAATACTGGTCGTCTAGTCCCCATGAAAATTTTACCTATTCCTGGAAAGGAGCTAGAACTATGGAATAGAACCCCATATTTTCAATTGTCAAGGTGCAGCGTAGAGCCGTTAGGCAACATCGGGTTTTTAAACAGGTTGATTACCCTTCCTGTTCAACTAATTTTAACATCAAAGCACCCTCAAGGGTGCAGCTAGCGTTCATCACCTGCCTAAAGTACGAAAAACGCAACTATGTTGCTGTTTCTTAGGTGTTTTCAACATCTTTCTTATAAATTGTGAGGGCGATTTGTAGCTATATGATACTGAAATGCGATGAGATCGCATCTATTTACACGCTTGCAAACAAGTCCACAATATAGTTACACTTTTTAAAACATTCTCATTTTTGCTTGGCAATTGCGTAGACGCTCAAAAGGTGGCTGACTCCAGAGTAGTATTACCTAATGTCCAAACGTCTTACAGGCGTTTGCTTGATTCCCAAAGAACCAGGGAGAAATTTTCCTTGAGAAAATCTCTCGGCAGTTATACAGGCGATCGCTATCCGATCAAGTCCAGCTACCCAGTGTCTCGAAATATTGCCAAACTAGCCACACTGTCTGATTTATCAAGACTAATTTGTGGTTAAATTCAAGATTCTGGCAATAAAAAAAACTCAGAGAGTTCACTGAATGGCGGTAAAACAACGCCGTAGGAGGATTAAACCCACCTAAGCGACTGGTTCCGTCCCTCAGCATCTCGGTAAGAAAATTGCTTTGTAAACATAATTCATCGAGGAGGAGCGTAGTCGATGGGACTACCCTGGTACCGAGTACATACAGTCGTTCTGAATGATCCAGGTCGGTTGATTTCTGTACACTTGATGCACACAGCCTTAGTAGCAGGCTGGGCTGGTTCGATGGCACTGTACGAACTGGCTATTTACGACCCCAGTGATCCGGTTCTGAACCCGATGTGGCGGCAAGGAATGTTCGTCCTGCCTTTCATGTCCCGTTTAGGTGTTACCGAATCATGGGGTGGCTGGAGCGTCGTCACTGGTAGCGCCGCCAGCAATCCTGGTTTCTGGTCGTTTGAAGGTGTAGCCGCCGCTCACATCGTTCTTTCTGGTTTATTGTTCCTAGCTGCCGTTTGGCACTGGGTTTATTGGGATTTGGAACTCTTTAGAGATCCTCGTACTGGTGAACCTGCTTTAGACTTGCCAAAAATGTTTGGCATTCACCTGTTCTTATCTGGTCTACTTTGTTTTGGTTTTGGTGCTTTTCACCTCACTGGACTATTTGGCCCAGGTATGTGGGTATCTGATGCCTACGGAGTCACTGGTAGTATCCAGGCAGTAGCACCAGAATGGGGACCGGCTGGGTTCGACCCATTCAATCCTGGTGGCGTTGTTGCTCACCATATCGCCGCAGGCGTTGTTGGCATTATTGCTGGTTTATTCCACCTCACAGTTAGACCCCCCGAACGGCTATACAAAGCTCTGCGGATGGGGAACATTGAAACCGTACTTTCTAGCAGTATTGCTGCGGTATTCTTCGCAGCCTTCATTGTTGCTGGTACGATGTGGTACGGAAACGCGACAACTCCAATTGAACTCTTTGGCCCTACTCGTTATCAGTGGGATCAAGGCTACTTCACTCAGGAAATTGAGCGTCGCGTCCAAACTAGCATCGCTGACGGTGCAACCCGTGCAGAAGCTTGGGCAGAAATTCCTGAAAAACTGGCTTTCTATGATTATGTCGGTAATAGCCCCGCTAAAGGTGGTCTATTCCGTACTGGGCCTATGGTCAAGGGTGATGGTATCGCCCAATCTTGGCAAGGTCACGCAGTATTCAAAGATGCTAAAGGCAGAGAATTGACCGTGCGTCGTCTCCCCAACTTCTTTGAAACCTTCCCAGTTATCTTGACCGATGCTGATGGAATTATCCGAGCTGATATTCCATTCCGTCGGGCAGAATCTAAGTACAGCTTTGAACAAACTGGTGTCACAGTCAGCTTCTATGGTGGTGATCTCAATGGTCAAACCTTTACAGATCCAGCTGATGTGAAGAAGTATGCCCGTAAAGCTCAAGGTGGCGAAATCTTTGATTTTGACCGCGAAACCTTGAACTCTGACGGTGTATTCCGCACCAGCCCCAGAGGTTGGTTTACCTTTGGACACGCTGTATTTGCTCTGCTATTCTTCTTTGGTCATCTCTGGCATGGTTCTCGGACAATCTACCGAGACGTTTTTGCTGGTGTTGATGCGGATCTGGAAGAGCAAGTTGAATGGGGTCTATTCCAGAAAGTGGGTGATAAATCTACCCGCCGGAAAGAAGCCCTCTAATTTTTTGGGGAACTGGGGACTGGGGAATACTTTTCCTCATACCCAATCCCCAAGACCGATTTCATAGACTGATAAACTATCATTACTGGCTGATTAGGCAGGAGCTTTTAATATGGAAAGCGTTGCATATATCTTGATTTTGGCTCTGGCCATAGGAGTTCTTTTCTTTGCGATCGCATTCCGCGAACCCCCCCGCATCGAAAAGAAAGAAGAAAAATAGACGGCTCTTACCAGAGATTTAAGAGCATCTAAAGTTTTTATCCGCTGTTACCAATAGTGGTATCGGCGGATACCTATGTTTGTCAATACCTTTGAAGGGTGAAATTCCCAATATCTGATGAATAAATAAAAAATTTATAGAATATGTGATATAATATTCTATCTAGAAGTTAATATGTGTTAATACTAGCTTTTCTGCGCTAGGATAAAAAAAAGATGTAGGTGTACCTCCCGCCTAGTGCCTTCGCATATACATCACGCCTATGCCACAACCCTTACGGAGACTAGAACCAGGAACAAATTAGCATGGTCAATCAGAACTTAACCGCTACAGAAATTGGATTCACTCACGAAGATTTCGCTGCTCTACTTGACAAGTATGATTATCACTTTAGCCCTGGAGATATTGTACCAGGAACAGTTTTCAGTATAGAGCCGCGCGGCGCTCTGATTGACATAGGGGCTAAAACAGCAGCCTACATACCCATACAAGAAATGTCTATTAACCGGGTCGATGCCCCGGAAGAAGTTTTACAATCAAACGAAACCAGAGAATTTTTCATCCTTACCGATGAAAACGAAGATGGTCAGCTAACCCTTTCCATTCGTCGCATTGAATATATGCGGGCTTGGGAACGTGTACGGCAGTTACAAGCAGAAGATGCTACTGTTCGTTCCGGTGTGTTTGCTACTAACCGTGGTGGTGCATTAGTACGCATTGAAGGATTACGCGGCTTCATCCCCGGTTCTCACATCAGTACCCGCAAACCGAAGGAAGAATTGGTAGGCGAAGAACTACCATTGAAATTCTTAGAAGTAGACGAAGAACGCAACCGCCTAGTTCTATCCCACCGTCGAGCGCTGGTTGAGCGTAAGATGAACCGCTTAGAAGTGGGAGAAGTGGTGATCGGTACAGTTCGTGGTATTAAACCCTACGGTGCATTTATTGATATCGGTGGTGTTAGCGGACTGCTACACATTTCTGAAATTTCTCACGAGCATATTGATACACCTCATAGCGTGTTCAATGTCAATGACGAAGTTAAAGTCATGATTATTGATTTGGACGCAGAAAGGGGTCGGATTTCCTTGTCTACCAAGCAGTTGGAACCCGAACCCGGTGATATGATTAAGAACCGTGATTTGGTTTATGATAAAGCTGAAGAAATGGCAGCTAAGTATCGTGAACAGATGCTAGCTAAACAGCAAGGTATTAGTGCTGCGCCTGCGGAAGCTGAAGACGAAGTTGTGGGTGCTGAAGAAGCCGTAGAAGCTACAACTGAGGAAGAAACCCCAGTAGCAACTGAAACTCAAGAAGAAGTATCGGCTGTAACTACAGTTGAAGAAGAAACTCCAGCAGCAACCGAAGAAGTATCGGCTGTAGTTGCGGTTGAAGAAGAAGTTCCAGCAGCAACTGAAACTGAAAAAGAGATTCCAGCGACTATTGAACAGGAAGGTTGAGCAAAGTCTCAATCTCAACTCTGTTATAGGTAGGGTGACGCTTCGCTACATTTAGTATGAGAGACAGCCAAGCTCTTAATCAAGGCTAAGAAGCCTGTAGCTTGACTTGTTTTTACTTAAGATGATTAAACTATTAATTAAAGAGGGAAAACCCCTCTTTTTTTGTAGTTAATAGGTAAGAGTTATTTTGAATTGATTAAATCGGGTGAAAGATTTTGGTAACTATTAAATGTAGAAATATCAGCTTTTCCAATATCCAAGCCGTTTTTTTTGACAAAAATGGCACATTAGAAGATTCTGAAGCATATTTGCGATCGCTTGGACAAAAAGGTGCGCGCATGATAGATGCTCAAATTCCCGGAATTGGCGAACCATTATTAATGGCTTTTGGCATCAATAGCAATAGCCTAGATCCAGCAGGTTTAATAGCTGTCGCCAGTCGCCGTGAAACCGAAATTGCCGCAGCTGCATATATTGCCGAAACTGGGAAAGGATGGTTTGAATCTTTAAAAATAGCGCGTCAATCCTTAGACGAAGCTGAAAAATATCTGGGTACAACTCCTGCACCACTCTTTCCAGGTAGTTTGGATCTATTACAGTCCTTGTCAGCAGCAGGAATAAAACTCGGTATCATTTCAGCAGCAACCACAGCCGACGTTAGTGATTTTGTCACACGACACGAGTTAAGTGATTACATCCAGTTGCAAAAAGGAGTGGATGACGGCCCCGGTAAACCAGATCCAGTGTTATTTTTACAGGCTTGTGAAGCTTTGGGAGTAGAACCAGGCAATACATTGATGGTAGGAGATGCTGTTGGTGATATGCAAATGGCCCGTAATGCCAAAGCCGCAGGTTGTATTGGTATTACCTGGGTGGGTAAGTCAGATCATGTCCAAGGCGCGGATGTGGTGATTAATCAACTAGATGAAATTTTAATTAGTCATTAGTCATTGGTGGTTTGGGGTACATACTCTGTTAGCCCCGGCATTTTCATAGCATATATTCATTAATATGTCAAGCTAAAATGCTATGATATGAATACCCACGATTTTCACATTTGCTAGACAAGCTATGCAAAATACAGAAACGACTTTACCGCTTCGCCTGTGGACCGTTGAAGAATACCATCGGATGGCTGAGGCTGGGATTTTTGGTGCAGACGAGCGAGTGGAACTTCTAGAAGGAAAAATTATCTGGATGATTGCCAAAGGAACAGCCCATCGATCAGCAGTGGGGAGAACAGATAAGTTACTGCAAAATCGTTTAGGAAATCGGGCGTGGGTATCTATCCAAGACCCAATCCAGTTAAATGAACGATCTGAACCAGAACCGGATATTGCTGTTGTTAAAGTAGATCCTTTAGACTACGCAGATCACCACCCGACACCACCTGAAGTTTATCTGATTATTGAAGTAGCAAATAGCAGTTTGAAACTAGACTGCGAGACTAAAGCCAAAGCTTATTCCGCAGCAGGAATTACAGATTATTGGGTGTTAGATGTGATTAGCCGTCAATTGCACGTTTTTCGCGAACCAACACAGGAAGGGTATAAAAATGTAGTGATTTTGGCAGAAGATGCCACTATTTCACCCTTGGAGTTTCCAGATTTGCAGATGATGGTTTTAGAAATGTTACCACCAGTGAGCCGATGTTAATTGAAAGCGATCGCCATTCGCTATTTTGAGGTGAGGCGATCGCTTTTTCTCTAAAAATCACCCTGACTCAGTAATGGGAAAATGTATTATGCTCTATTTCCCCAAGGACCCCAAATTGCCAAAGTTATACCAGGGCTTTGGATGTTGACAAACATAGTTTGACCATCTGGTGAGAAGCAGGCTCCACAAAATTCACTGGTATTCAAGGCGTTACGTCCAAAAGTATACAGTTGTCCTTGGGGAGTTACACCTCTTAAGAAATTGGTACCAGACCCATCTTCACAGATAATGATATCGCCAAAAGGTGCGACAACTATATTATCTGGAGACTTAAGTTCATCCGCAGATTCAGACTCAACAAACAGGTCAATTGTCTCTTCACCAGGAATGTAGCGCCATATCTGACCACGGCTGATCAATCCGCCATTTGTAGCAGCGAAGTAAATTTCACCATTACCATACCAAATACCTTCTCCACGGGAAAACTGGGCTGCACCCAAGTCACGACCTTGGACTCGCACATTATCCGTAGCTGGGTTGGGGTTAGGAATGTTTACCCATTCTACAGAGTATTTCTGTCCCACAGCGAACTGCCCACTATTCTCACCGCGATTATTAGTATTGACCGCAAAAGGTTTACCGACAATCACCATAGCTTGGAGTGTGCCGCCTTCGGCTAACTTTCCAGGCACATTGGGGATAAAACGGTAGAAGAGGCTATCTCCTGTATCTTCAGTCTCATAAACATATCCAGTGGCAGGGTCTACCGCCACAGCTTCGTGATTAAACCGTCCCATATCAACTAGAGGCACTGCTTCAACAGCAGAGGTAGCGCTGGCTGGAATCTCAAAGTTATAACCGTGTAACTTTGTAATTTCTGTATTGTCTCCACCCGGTGTGCTGGTATTTTCTTCAGAGGTAATCCATGAACCCCAAGGAGTTTGACCACCTGCACAGTTACGAATGGTGCCACCAAGAGAGGCAAACTGTTTGACTAGTTGACGATTGGGAGCCACAACTATGTTTGTAGTGCCACCTTTGCAAAGAGGATCATATGACAAATTACTTGGTACTTGTAATCGTGAACCAGTAACGCCAGTACCGCCAATTTCGTGGTTGCAAATCAGGATAGTTGTGCCTCTGGGTCCTTGAAAAGCTGCCATACCATCATGATTGCTAGGTACTGGATTGCCATCGGCCATGAGATCACCAGTGCGGGATATAACGCGATACTGAAATCCTGCTGGTAACTCTAACAAGTTATTCGGATCTGGTACAAGCGGCCCATATCCCATAGTCGTTGTTTGACCAAAGGCTTTCTGGGCCAGAAAAGCTTGTAAAGGGGACAAAGCTAAAGTGCCGGCTGCTGTTGCACCGGCTAATCCAAAGAATTTACGTCTTGAATATACCATGAGAATATTTGGCTCGCATAAAATGACTAGTAGATATTAAGTAGCTTTGATTAAGTTTAGGTAATGCTTTATTTAATGTTTCTTTATTTTGTCACTATTCATTTGTTAAAAGTACATTTTCATGCCCAAAAAAATTTACAATAAGATCATATTTTTCCTAAATTAAATTCAGATAAAACTCAATACTTTGGGTGATCACAAGAATAATGATTGCAACTCACGATATTATTTATTGCTTTGATTTATGAATAAGTAAAGAATTACATTATGTAAATCAATTAATTTTTGGTTAAGGAGAGTTAAAGCTTTGTTTAATTAAATAGAAAAATTAATTAAGGTGATTAAACTTAGAAATTTAATGAGAATTTTTTGAAAAAATTAAACATCAAATATAAGAATTATGTTGAATCTAATGATAAAATCTCCCCAAAGGTGTTTTGGAAATTAATTAAGTTCAAAAATACCCTTTTTGATTGTAACGCCCAGATACTGAAATATCTGGTTGCGGAAACTAAGCCTGTCAAGGTGGGCTTAGTTAAGTTTGTGCGCGTTTAATTGGGTAAATTAATTCATTTTCCAAAATCTACTTTTTCCAGAAATAATCACTGTTCTCAGCAACACTGAATATAAATTCAGTTCCTCAGAACAAACAATGTCCAAAATATTACTGTTATCCAAAAATATGAACAGAATTTGTAACCAAATTAAAGCTACTGTAGCTGTTGCTGCTGTCACCTCGATGGCAAGTTTGATTAACATTCCCCGTGCTGATGCTGCTTTATTTGAGCTTTCTTGGACAGGAAATCAAGGTTATTCTGCAACAGGGAAATTCAGCTTTGACGATAGTTTTCTAGGAAGCATCGTTACCAATGATCAGTTGGATAGTTTTGACATTGCTTTCTTTAATCCAGGTGGAAATTTGTTGCAAAATTTCACTTATGATTTTTCTAATCTCAGCAGTAGTTTCAATTTCAACTTTGACACAGTGACAAATACTGTTCTGCAAACCGGCAGCTTTGACACACCTACCGGGTTTGACTTAGGAAGTAATTTCAATACAGATGTAGAAGGATTATTTTTCTATACTTTCCAGGATGCTGCTCAAGGATTGCCAACAGCTACGATATTCTTGAAAGATGACCTGTCACCAGAAGTATGTAGCACATTTCCTGATTGTAGGTTGGATGTTGGGGGTGAATTGACAGCAACTGCTATTCCTGAACCTGGAGTAATATTAGGCTTATTAGCAATTAGTTCACTGACTGGATACCTAAAGAAAAAGCCAGCTTCTGTCTAAGCAGTCAAGCTAGCCTGATTAAAAATCAAATTGACTCCTATTCTAGCTTTAGTAACCAAAGTATGGAGGGCTAGAACTACCAGAAATTTACAAGGGACTTATGCAGATCATAAGTCCCTATTTTTTTCATAAAAATGAAGTTATATTTTCCATCTACTCTAGTAGTGTCAAGTTTAAGAGGATGGTTTAGCAAAAATTGTCAGCAAAACTGGCCCTAGCAAATATTGGTGACTTAAACACAATAATCCAGCCGATGAGCCTAAAAGTTTACGTTGTTGAGGGCTGTAGAGTCGAATACCAAGAGGAGAAATAGGTAAAACTTGCGGTGCTATCTCTTTTTTCGTGGTGATGTCTACTAAGTAGAAGCGCCCACCTGGAGAAAGCACCCGCGCTACTTCACTCAGCACCTGTTGAGGTTCCAAATAGTGTAAGAAGCTGATAGTACTAAAGACGGCATTAAATTGACCTTCACCAAAGGGCAGAGATTCGGCTTGACCCTCAATATAAATTAAACGGGGGTGGTGACAATTGCTCAGTCTTGCCATCCGCAACATATTAGCGGATAAATCTAATCCAGTAGCACGGACATCGGGAAATTCAGTTGCCAAACGTTCAAGGAGTCGTCCAGTACCACAGCCCATATCAAGTATATTGGCTCGTTCTGGTAAATCCACATACTCCAGCAACCGCTTGTGAATGGCTTGGTAAATAACTGAAGGAAAAAGCCAATCGTAGCTAAATGCCCATTGGTCAAACAGGAGCTTTTTGTTACTAAGAAAATTAAAAGTCATAAATCAACATCCCTGCATTTCCCTTATCCTGTGTTGTTTGAGAGTATATCTAGCCTAGCGTTTAGCCAAACGTCTGGAATCCAGGGACTGAAATGTGTAGTTAAATATGGAAAATCCAGGAACAAAGAATCGCTACATAAATTCACATAACTTAAATGTAGGTATTTTATAGAGCGTCCTAGCGAATAAGTTTTGAAGGTGAAACATCATGGCCAGCTTGACTCATACCCGGTTACACAACCCCCTACTGCACTCAGTTCGTCAGTGGTTAGACAGTAGAGAAATCCATAGTGCTAAACTAGCGCATATTTTGTGTAAAGCTATACCTGCTCAATGTCCATTTGAAAGAGACATTAAACTGTTTGGTCATCAGCTATTTCACATTCCGGCAATGTGTAAATTAAATCCCCTCTATGATCAATTAGTAAGTCTGCGTTTCAAAGCGCTTTGTTATCTTGCTGATGAATGCGGTGAAGATGTCACAGCCTATTGCTAAAGTTGGATAGTCTTGGTGGCAGCAGCTATCGGTAATTACAGGCTTACGGTTGTTACTTGCTTAAATCTATACTAAGCTAAGTCAACTCAACTGAGATGTCTGGCTATTTAGTAGCCTAGCACCGCTCTCAAGTGTTACCAGTCTGTATGATTGCTCAACTACCCTGCTGAAATCCTCAACATCATCTATGACGCACATCTTGCTAGTTGAAGATGAAGTAAAACTGGCGCGATTTATCGAATTAGAATTAAGTTATGAAGGCTATCAAGTTAGTGTGGCCTACGATGGACTAACTGCACTCACCGCAGCGAGAGAGTTAGATTTAGACTTAGTAATTTTAGATTGGATGTTACCTGGTTTGTCGGGCTTGGAAATTTGCCGTCGTCTGCGAAGTACAGGTGATCAAGTACCGGTAATTTTATTAACTGCTAAAGATGAAGTGAGCGATCGCGTCGCCGGTTTAGATGCTGGTGCTGATGACTACGTAGTGAAACCCTTTAGCGTTGAAGAATTATTAGCCAGAGTCCGCGCTCATCTGCGAAGAAATCAGGAAGCAGACGCAGCAGATATTTTACAATTTGAAGACCTGAGTTTAAATCGTCGCACAAGAGAAGTATTTCGGGCAAAGCGGCTAATTGATTTAACTGCTAAGGAATTTGATTTACTGGAATATTTACTCACCCATCCGCGACAAGTAATTACACGCGATCGCATTTTAGAAGAAGTTTGGGGTTATGACTTCATGGGTGATTCCAACATTATCGAAGTTTACATCCGCTACTTGCGCCTGAAACTCGAAACCAACAACGAAAAACGCCTCCTTCAAACTGTCCGTGGTGTCGGCTACGTCTTGCGTGAGTGAAACACCCCTAAATCCGCTACACTTTAGGCAGGGCTTTGAGATTCGCATCATCAAGCCTGGGTATTTTGTGCTGCCAAACTATTTGATCTGACAGCCTTTTGCAATTGGATAGGCACAAATAAATAACTATCCAGAGATAAACACCGATAAATCTGTAGTTTTTCGATATTTGGGGAATTATCCTGATCTCAGCAAAAACTCATTTAAATAATGGTTAGTTATATTAGGATGCAAAAAATGGAATCTAGACGACAACATACCAGACTAAGAGCATCATGACCTATTTAGAAACAGCAGCGCAGTTTTACAGTGAAGTTGCAAAAAAACCACAAGTGGGACTATGTTGTGTCCAGAGTACCCCTCTGCAACTACCTGGACTGAAAATTCCTCTGGCCATGCAGGAAATGAACTATGGTTGTGGTACAACGGTTCACCATACTGAACTCTCAAACCAACCCACCGTCATGTATGTTGGTGTTGGCGGTGGGTTAGAAGCACTGCAATTCGCTTATTTTTCTCGTTATCCAGGTGCTGTAATTGCCATTGAACCAGTTGCAGCTATGCGAGAAGCCGCCGCACGTAACCTAGAAATTGCCGCAACAGAAAATCCCTGGTTTGACACCAGTTTTGTAGAAATTCGGGAAGGTGATGCCTTTAATCTCCCCGTGGGTGATGCTAGCGTCGATATCGTAGCGCAGAATTGCCTTTTTAACATTTTTGAACCAGAAGACTTAACCCGTGCTTTAAAAGAAGCATATCGGGTATTAAAACCAGGTGGACGCTTGCAAATGAGCGATCCCATTGCTACTTCTCCAATTCCGGCACATTTACAACAGGATGAGCGACTACGCGCCATGTGTTTATCAGGCGCACTCACCTATGAGGAGTATACTCAAAGCATCATTAATGCTGGTTTTGGTCAAATTGAAATTCGCGCCCGTCGCCCTTACCGTCTGCTAGATTCTCAAACTTACAAACTGGAAAAAAATCTCTTGCTAGAAAGTCTCGATTCTGTGGCTTTCAAAGTTGATATTCCCGAAGATGGTGCTTGTATATTCACAGGTAAGACGGCAATTTATGCTGGTGTAGAATCTTTCTTTGATGATGCGGCCGGACATTTGCTTCAGCGTGGTATTCCCGCAGCAGTGTGCGATAAAACTGCGGCTAAACTTGCCGCTGTACAGCCAGCAGAAATTATGATTACCCATTCAACCTGGCACTATAGCGGTGGTGGTTGCTGTTAACTTTTAACGCCCCCAAAAATGTTAATAATCAGTTTATTTCTGGCTACGCTTTTTTTAGCTTATTCCAATGGAGCCAACGACAACTTTAAAGGCGTAGCAACACTGTTTGGTAGCCGGACAACAAGTTACCAAACAGCAATTTTGTGGGGAAGTTTTATAACTTTTGCTGGTGCAGTATCCTCAGTTTTCTGGGCAGATAAATTGGTGGAAAAATTTACTGCTCAAGGTATATTTCCCGATGCGACAGCTAATGTACCCGAAATTCATTTAGCCGTAGCCATCACCACCGGTTTAATCGTGCTAATTGCTGCCCTGACAGGATTTCCTATTTCTACAACTCACAGTATCACAGGTGCGCTACTTGGTGCTGGATTAGTATCCATTGGATTCAAAGTTAATTTTGCAGCTTTGGAGAGATTATTTCTTTTACCCCTATTTCTCAGTCCTATTATTGCTATTTGCTTGGCAGGCGGAACCCATAGGTTATTGCAGTACATCAATTCTAAATTGATCTGGCAACCAGACAAAACAATAGTTAATACTTGCCACTTAATCAGTTCGGGAATTATCAGTTTTAGTAGAGGTTTAAATGACACTCCTAAGATTGTTTCCCTGATTTTAATTATTGATTATTTTTCAGTCCAAGGAGGAATGCTGACAATAGCAATGGCAATGGGACTAGGTGGTTTACTTAACTCCCAAAAAATCGCACAAACCATGAGTCAAAAAATTACCCCCATGAATCATACTCAGGGATTATCGGCAAATCTAGTCACGGGAGTTTTAGTGATTGCGTCTAGTTATTTTGGACTTCCTGTTTCCATGACTCAAGTTTCAGTTAGTTCTATCTTTGGTGTGGGACTGATTAACAAGCAAGCCAAAGCGCGCGTTTTTTATCAGATTTTATTTTCGTGGATTTTAACTTTACCTATTGCCACAATTATTAGTGGCATCATTTATAGATTATTGCAGTGATAGGAAAAGTAATTAATGATTAGGTACTAATACCAATTTATTATAAAGATGCATAAATAGAATTTAACCAGAAATCCAGTTCCCCTCCTCGCTTACGGGGAGGGGTTAGGGGTGGGGTCGAAATAATATGCAACCTCACAAATAATTGGTATAAGTAAGTAAGTGAGAAAAATTTTATGTATATGAACAAATATAAATTACCCGTATGGTGTGTTATGCCGTAGGGCTAACGCATCTTAAACTTTTGACTTTTAGGCTTAACTGAACTGTATTGGAGTAAATAATGTTAACTACAAAAAAAATCACTTTATTCAAAGATCAACTTAGTTCTGCTTTGACAAAAAAAAGCATTTCTGTTTTACAAATTAATTTGGGTAAACGCTGTAATCTTGCCTGTACACACTGTCATGTCGAAGCTAGTCCAAAACGGACAGAAGAACTTTCTCCCCAAATTTGCGAGCAGTTAATTAGTTTAATTCACCAATTCCCCGAAATTAAAATTGTAGATTTAACTGGTGGCGCACCAGAAATGAATTATGGATTTAAACCATTGCTAGAAGCAGCAAGAGTCACAGATAAACAGGTAATTGTCCGGTCTAATTTGACCATTTATTTTGAAGATGGATTTGGGGATTTACCAGAATACTTTGCTAAACACCAAGTGAAGGTCGTGGCTTCCATGCCTTGCTACATAGCAGATAACGTAGACAAAATGCGTGGTAATGGTGTTTTTGATGCTTCTATTCAAGCCTTGCAATGGCTGAATCAACTCGGCTATGGCCAGAAATCGGATTTAAGTTTGGACTTGGTATATAATCCGCCTTTACCCACAAGCGAAAAATTTTCCTTAGCGCCTGAACAAACTAACCTAGAGCAAGATTACAAAATATTCTTGCAGAAACATTTTGATATTGTGTTTAATCACCTCTTCACCATTACTAACCTGCCGGTGGGCAGAACTAAAATGTATTTAGAACGAAAAAAGCTGCATAATAGCTATTTGCAGTTTTTAGAGTCGCATTTCAATCACAGTACAGTTGAACATTTAATGTGTCGCAATGAACTGTCACTTGATTACCTCGGTAATGTGTATGATTGCGATTTTAATCAGATGATGAATCTGCCTGCCAAAACTCGTAATGGTGAATCATTGACAGTTGCTAAATTGCTAGAACTTGGCAGTTTAGACTTAATTAATGAAATTCAAACAGCTAGCTATTGCTATGGTTGTACTGCTGGATGTGGTTCCAGCTGCGGTGGCGCTTTACTGTAAATTCATACTCTCTAGCCTCACTATCCTTACCTGTGGGGAGATGCGTAAGGCGGCTGCGGTAACTACAAGTAATCCTAGCGTAATTGCATAAAAAAAAATTCCGTTACCAAAATTGTTACGAGTGTTCTGCCACTTTGGCATTACTTTATGATGGTTCTTAGTTAAGCTCCTCACACTACACCAAAAGCCGTGCAACATCATGTTGTATGGCTTTTTATTTTTTACGCAGCGGAGGAGTTGGGGGTGGGGCGCAATTATACTCAGTCAGTGGTTCGTGAGAGGATGTCTAAATTGTCTACTGACGCTGAGAAGCCGCCACCATACAAACCAACAAAATCTGCCTCCGCAGATTATTTTGGATGAAGTGGATTGGTTAAATAACCTGGATTAAGTTAGAATCTCAATGCTAACTCAGTTATTTAGGTTAAGTTTTAATTTTCATCCAGACTATACAGTTTTTTAGGATATTTGAGAAATTTTCGTTTAATTAAATCAATACTAAAGTAGCCTTGACATCCTGGTTTTTTGATCCTTACCACCAAGAGCCATTAATATCTGCCGCCGAAAAAGCTTCCTGGAAATTCCAAATTCGTGCGGCTACACCTGATGATTTGACTGATATCGCCCAAATTATTGCCGAAAGCTTTCACGGACATGATGGTTTTTGGGGATGGGCTTTTCCGCTACTACGTTTGGGTATTTACGAAGACCTCAAACATCGCTTGTCATCACCAGCGCCCCATCATGTTTGTTTGGTTGCTATTGACACTAATGCTGCTTCAACTCAAAATTTAGTAGGCACTGTGGAATTGGGTGTGCGTTTTAATGATTCTTGGGTACAGACAGGGAGGAGTTTTCCTTATCTGTCTAATTTAGCTGTTAACCCCAAATACCGTCGGCATGGTGTCGCTTCAGAGCTACTGATTAGCTGTGAAAAGTTCTCTCATGAGTGGGGGTTTCAAGACTTATACCTCCACGTTCTCGAAAATAACCATCAGGCACGACAACTTTATTTCAAGCTGGGATATAAGGTACATAAATCAGAACCTAATTGGAATACATTTCTCCTCAGACGCTCCCGACAAATATTGTTGCGTAAACACCTGAGCCTGAAATTTGATTAAATTACAGCAGATTTGATTTGAGTAAGGTATGCAAGGGCGGGTATCTTTGCCCTCCCCTACAAGATTTATCATATGAAAATATGTACTTCATTTACTGACAACGTGCTGTATCTAAATTTTTTGGGGAAACGCATAACTTTTAATACATCAATCACATTAGTATAAAATATTTCTAATTAGCTTTTGTTAATACTGAATTGGTGATCTGGTTACTCTCAAAGCTAGCTGGGGGTTGTTTCTTGCGGAGAATTTCACAATACTCATTCGCTAAACTAACATCACCCGCCTTGTCCCTTTCCTCTTTCTTGACCCCTCCCAACCTTCCTTTGCTAAGAGGAGCCGCAGGGGGTGGGGTTATTTCTATGCGTTTTCATATGGAAATCGTATTACAGTCAAACTTTATCTTTTTCTTCAAAAGAATTATGATTAGAGGCAAACTTTACCATTGTGGTCACTCAAAAAATTCACTCTAGTGATTTGAGTCCAATCAAGAATAACCTAAATATTTAATTCTAATTAGGCATAATTATGTTATGTAAACTTGATATGTAGCTGAATAGCAAATGCTTTAAAATATAAAAAATAGCATACTATAGAATAAGGTTAAATTAAGCTTCATCAAATTTAAACACCTCATACTAACTTTGTATTTAGTAATTCATCTTTATAAAAACTTTAAAAATAATTAGCTGATTTTCGGCGACAAATTTACCTAAATCTCATAGAATATGATTAATTATTTAATAATAAAATTCTGGTTTTTTATATCTTAGTGACATCAACCAGGAAGCTTTTTTTAGGAAAAAGTTGGAAAAATCATCAAAAATTTGATTTGATTTCACCCAAGTTACTGATTGAAGTACAGAATACTAGTTAATTATCTGCAAGTTCCAGAAAACATGGATAGCGAAAGCTACCGACGCTATCAAGCTGCTATGGTATCAACTTACTACCCTGAAACTATTCTCCTGGACCATCTTCTCATGACAGATGGAACTGAGCAGTCATGCGGCTCGGATATCCTCACACTTCTGCACAGTGGAAAGGTGTTCGTTGTTAATAGTCGTCAGCGCAATGGTTTAATACTCTTTAAACGTTATCATGCAGAATTTGCTGGGCCTGGTGCAGTGGTTGGCGGGAATTATGATCGTGATTGTGAAAGAGTACTGCCCATAGGTAATTTGTCTTTATTAACTCCCAAATCTTATGAGGAGCGTCAGAAAGCTTACTTAATTAGACGACAGTGGATTCGGTTAATCAAGCAAATTACAGAACACCCGCTTCCTGAGCAGCGAGTCCAGAAAATTTTAGATCAATTTGAACAATACTTTCCACTACCAATGGTGGCTCAAATGCCTGATGCTTCTTTTGCCCTTTTAGTCGGGGTGTTGCCACAAACGGTAGGAATAGTGCGCCGTTTGGGCAATGAGATGAATGGCAAGTTTAATTATTGAGTCAATTTTTTAATTCCAGATTTGCCAATGCAGCTTGTATTCTATTGATGGTGCGGGTGTTTTCGTCTGATGTGCCGATAGTAATTCGCAATCCGCCGCTAATTTCGCGGACAAGAGTGCCAGAAGTTTTGAGTTTTTGGTGAAGAGTTTTTAAAGTAGTGTTTTCTGTGTCAGAGTTATGGGGTTGGAGACGCAGGAAAATAAAGTTAGCAGCACTTTTTGTCACTTGTAAGGCTGGATGTTGGCATAAAAGTTCTATAAGTTTGTCTCGTTCATCCAAGGTGGGAGAAATTGCTTCCAGTAAAAGTTGGCTATTTTGCATAGCAGCTAAGGCCGCAGCGATGGAGAAGCTAGGAAGATTATAAGGTAAGCGGACTTTTTCTAAGATAGCGATCGCCTGTGGATGAGCAACACAATAACCCACACGTAGCGCGGCTAACCGGAAGGCTTTAGAAAAAGTCCTTAGCACTACCCAGTTAGGACGCTGTACTAATTCACTCACTAGGGTAGTCTGGCTAAATTCAAAGTAAGCTTCATCAATTACCACCAAAATCTGCTCACCCAAACTTCTTAACCATGACAATTCCGCCGCAGTTAAACAATTACCAGTCGGGGAATTGGGATGCACCACAAAAACCACCCGAATCGGAGGATTTTCAGTTTGTTCGATGGCTGATTGGGCAGCTTTTAAGTCAATTTCAAAATTATCTGGATTTCTGTCCACCGTCACCACAGGAATCCCCAAAGTTTTGGCTAAAATTCCATACATTGAGAAAGTCGGATTGGCGACTAAAATTGAACCTTCTCCTCCCAGACAGGTGGCGATTAATAAAGAACGAATTAGTTCATCTGAACCATTACCGATCGAAATATTGGCAGCAGTAAACACCGATGAAGTCAAGGAAGCCGACTCATTTACGTATTTAGCGATCGCATCCTTAAGTATTTCATGTCCACCATCAGGATAACGATTTGTTTCAATTACTTGCTCATATGTCCAAGCCAGCTTTTCTTTTAATTCTACTGGCAAATCATAGGGGCTTTCGTTCGTATCCAGCCGATCCAACTGCACAGGAATTGCTGCGGCTGTATCACTACTGGGGTGGGGTTTATAAGCGGTGAATTGGGCTAAGTCTGACCGGATAAAGGGAAGCATAATTTTAGTCATTGGTTATTGGTGATTACTCATCAGTCAGGGATAGGGAACACATGACTAAGGAATATGAATTAAATAACATACAAATCTGGTTTTTCACCTCACCCCGCCTTTGACTGGCCTTCAACTCTCTCCTCTGGTTGGTCAGGCTATCCATAATTTAAATTTTTGTAAAATTAAAATTTGATTACAAACAATTAAGTATAAATCAGGTCGTCGGTCATCGCTTTATGATCATCCTCAGATCATCCTGTGTAGAAGAAATGTGCGATTCTTTTCCTGCGGAACGCTACCGCAAATACGCCATCCTCGGAACTGGTGCATTAGGTGGGTTTTATGGCGCTAAATTGCAACAAGCTGGTTTAGATGTCCACTTTTTGCTCAACAGTGATTACGAACACGTCAGCCAATCTGGTTTATTTGTCGAATCAAAAGATGGTGATTTTAACCTCACCCAAGTTAACGCCTATAAAAATGTCAACCAGATGCCCAAATGTGATGTGGTCATAGTGGCACTGAAGACAACTCAAAACCATGTACTACCGAAATTATTACCACCAGTGGTTAAAGATGGTGGGGTAGTATTGGTGTTGCAGAATGGGTTGGGTGTGGAAGAAGATATTTCTCGAATATTGAGTAATGTTCAAGTAATTGGTGGATTATGTTTTCTGTGTTCCAATAAAGTGGGAGCCGGACATATTCGTCACTTAGATTATGGAAAAATTACTTTGGGGGAATATATCCCTGAAGATGAACCTTATCCGATTACAGACAGAATGCAGCAGATTGCTGAGGATTTTAAAAGTGCTGGTATCCCAATTGAATTAGCCGCTGATTTACTGCTGGCGCGGTGGCAAAAACTGGTGTGGAATATACCCTACAATGGGCTGTCTGTAGTTCTCAATGCCAGAACAGACGAATTAATGACAGATACTGACACCCGGAGATTAGTTGAACAATTGATGAATGAAGTAGCAGCTGGGGCGAAAAGTTGCGGGCGCATCATTCCTGACAGTTTCATTCAAACTATGCTCAATTACACTGTCAACATGAAGCCTTACCGTACCAGCATGAAAATTGACTATGATCAAGGCCGTCCCTTGGAGGTAGAAGCAATTTTTGGTAATCCATTCCGGAAAGCCCAAGCAGCTGGTGTGAATTTACCGCAGATTAGCTGTTTGTATCATCAGTTAAAGTTTCTGGATCAGAGAAATACACTTGCTTGATCTGGGATAAATACTTAATTCAACTAATATCAACTCAATTATGTCTAATACACTAGCTTCTGCAATTAAACCAACCACCGAAGATAGTTTTGCCATCACCTTTGCGCCATTATCTCTTGAGGAAATCTATGCTAAAGCTAACGACCCAGGCAATGGTGCTGTGGTGGTGATGACTGGGATGGTTCGCAATCAAACTGATGGACAACCTGTAATTTCTTTAGAATATCAAGCTTATGAACCAATGGCATTAAGAGTTTTTTATCAAATTGCTGCTGATATTCGTTCCTCTTGGTCTAATGTAAATCGGGTGGTAATTTATCATCGCGTCGGGCGTTTGCAAGTGGGAGAAATCAGCGTGTTAGTAGCAGTTGGTTGTCCTCATCGTAGTGAAGCGTTTGAGGCTTGCCGTTATGCTATTGATACTCTTAAACATCATGCCCCTATTTGGAAAAAAGAACATTGGGGTGATGGTTCTAGCACTTGGGTGAGTATTGGTGCTTGTGAGCATTAGTAAAGTAGGTATAATATTAATTATACTACTGATCATAGATGTTTAATAAGGACGGGTGGGGATTGTAGAATCTGGAAAAAACGCTAAACTTGTACAATAAACCGTACAATTTTCCCCAGATGAAAATTATTTCTTTTAGCGAAGCAAGAAATAGTCTAAAAACAGTTTTAGATCAGGTGACGGCAGATGCTGACTATACAATTATCACCAGACGAGACGCAGATGATGCGGTGGTGATGTCGCTGGAGTTTTTCAATAGTCTGATGGAGACTGTACATTTATTGAAGTCTCCGGCAAATGCAGCCCATTTAGAACGTTCTATTGCTCAATTTAAGCAGGGGAAAGTGGTGGAGCGAGATTTGCTAGATGACTAGAATGTTGGCATGGACTGATGAGGCTTGGGCTAATTATCTTTACTGGCAAGGGCAAGATAAAAAGACTCTCAAAAGAATCAATAAACTAATTGAGGAGACGATGCGGATGCCTTTTGAGGGTATCGGTAAGCCAGAGCCTCTCAGGGAAAATTTAGCCGGATTTTGGTCGCGGCGAATTGATGATACCAATCATTTGGTTTATGCTGTTGATGATGTTTATTTAACTATTATTTCTTGTCGATACCATTATTAAATTGGAGATAAATCTATTCCCTGCGGTACTGCACTCCGCGCAATGCAGTCCCTATATTATTTTAGAAGCTCTTTTCTATACAGCTTCATATTAACTGAGTATAAGTTGCCTATACTTCACTTTACAAAAGTATTTAATTTAAATTAAAAATAGAGAAAATTAGTCAACTTAATCTAACTCAAACTTTCGTTGCATTACTTAAACTTAATTGCAGACTTCTATTGCAGTTTGTAAATATATTTTGGGGATCGTGAGATTATTCCTTTAGACTGAATCTCAACTGAAAAGTATTGGATCAATGCAAATGCATTCAATAAATTTAATGTGCCACGAATTTGTAGTTGCTGTATCCTTTGTTGCTTGTATTGCTGGTCTGTTATTACTATGGGATCGCAAGCAGCCAAAAGATAATCTCGAAGAAACAGAGAAAATCCTCTTTAGAATGAGCTTCTCTTACTGGCTAGTATACTGCTTTGCTTTTGGTCTAGAAAAGTTGATTTTACCTGACTGGGAAACTTTACTCATGTCTGTGAAAATCACTATTGCTTTGTCCTATTTTTTAACTTTTTCTTGCGTCCTCAGTTTGCCATTACACAAATTATCAGTACGGCAAGTGGAAGAATAGCCAATAGTCAACAATCAATGAACTTTGGACAATGGACTATTAAGCTGATTTAATTTTCATGGCGATCGCAATTTTATCTTTGAATTTATCCTGGTCTAAAGTGGTCAGGATAAAAACCTCCTGCACTGTCTTACCCTGACGCGCTATGACTTTATAACCACCTCGAATCGGTACAGATACACGTAATTGCATTTTTGGACAATGGCCTTTAGCCCGCCCAATAACGCCAGGCGTGACAGTTTGAATCCCATCCTGCTGACAGAGACGTTCCAAAATTGGGATGAGACCAGAAAGATGAGTTGAGTGATTCCAGACTAATCTGCCATCTTTGCCAGAAGCGTCTTTAGCGGGTTTGCCCATGATAATTAAGCCGCTTCCAAAGGAGCCATTGTTAAACCAGCTCGACGCAGCTGTTGATGATACAGTTCCGCAGGTTCTTGGGGGCCTACCCAGACAATAGCTTGCCCTTCAAAATGTATCTGATTGGTCAAATCCCAAGCCAAATCACCTGTCATTCCCGGAATATACTTCGTCAAACACTCAGACACGTATTGAAAAGTATTAAAGTCATCGTTTAAAACAATCACCTTATAATTCGGATAAGACTTGCGGATAACTTGAGTAGTGCGTCCAGGAGATACAGTTGGTGCTGTACCTGATCCGTATACAACTGCTGAAAGTCTTGTAACCATAAAACAGTTAGCCAAGAAGATTTTACAAAACTACACTTACAAATAACTAGTCTAGTCTATTGTCTGGGGAGTAGGGAGTGGGGAGTTACTTCGACTTACTTCGACTTACCTCAGTACAAGTCGCTCAGTAACTCAGTAACCGGGGAGTGGGGACTAGAAAAGCAAAACAAATGTTGGCTTTGAAAACAGTCCCTAGTCCCTACTCTCTAATACTTAGTACAGCAAGGCGTAAATAGACATACCATTTCCAAAAGTTCAAAATCCCAAAATAAAAGTCTTTTGACTTTTGACGAACGCCCTGCGGTACTAGCCATTAGTCCCTAACGCCAATTATCCCAGTTTTCGTTAAAAATGGAAGTATCAGGAAAAGCTGTCGGGTTGCCATTTTGCTCCAACAGACGTTTCAAAGCTTGTAATTGTGGTTCTGGCTTCGGTAAATCGTCTACCAGTTGATAAGGTGCAACTTCATTTTTCAAGGCGAAAGCCGCAGTGGTTCCCGCAGCAGCACCAGCAGACCATTCAAATGAGTGTACTCGATAGGCCGCCGCCGCAATATGACTGGTAGCGATACTTTTACCTCCTACGAGCAAATTGTCGATTTTCTGGGGAATCATGGCTCTGAGTGCAATTTGGAAGGGATAAGCTTGACCAGCACCCCGCCTTTCGCCTGGACGTTCTCTGTTACCAGCCGCTTCTGGGGGGCTTTTTTCCATGCAAGGATGGAAGTCGATTGCATAGTGACCAATACCGACAGCATCGGGAAAAATAGTAGAACGAGTCCGCCGCATTACTTGTTCAGGAGGCTTCTTACCCGTAAGTACAGATACTGCTTCCAAGCCTGCCAAAGCTCCTTGTAGCCTACGGTACATAGCCGGCGGTAGGGTCTGGCGATAATACTCATCGTTGTAGTCGCGGCGAGAAATATCAGTTTCCCAAATCGTAAACCCTCCTGGTTGTCCCCAACTGGGACGGCCAATAATCCGCCTTCCTTCGCGCATATAGGGATATTTCGATAAGCCATGCGCTGTTCCCATTGGGGAATCTAACCCGGATATAAAGCGGTTATTTGTTTGTTGCTGCTTGACATCTTTACCCAGTTGAGAATCTGTAGTTCCCGCTACTAGCCAGTAATAGTAGGAAAGTGATATTTCTTCACCTTTGCGGAGGCTTTCTGTCCGCAGTCCGCCCATCCATCCCCCTGGTTGCAACTGTTGATTAGCTTGCAACTGTTGGCGAGTATAAATTAGGTTATCTTGGGCGGTTCCTGGGCGATAGTCGTTACCCCAAGTCCAGTTTTGCATGGAAATATCCCCTGGTGTGGGAGTAGAAAATCTCACACCACCAAATGTTGCAGGTTGTCCCTGTTGTGGACTCCAAATGCGGCGATAGGTGAAAACTAAGTCAAAGTTTGCCAGTCGCTCTAATTCGTAACTGAAATATGGCGAATACTGGAGATAAAATGGGGGCATTTCCTGGGGTTGTGCTTCCTTGGTAGCCTCCATTGCAAAAGTGTAAGTAAAGCCCTGGGTACAATAAGGATCGTTTTGGGCGCTGGATGAAGAAGGTTCCAGGTGGGAACGAGGATCAATACCCAAGCGGTAGGGAACATCAGCAAGGGCGATAATTTCACCGGTTTCGCTGGCATCGACAACGTACCAATTGGGGGCATTTCCTGGGCTTTTTTGGGGAACTAAGCGAATAATATTTTTGGTAAACCGAGATGAGTTTTCGTAGCGATAAGCATCTTCAATGGTTTGAGATAAAGTGAAGGTATTATGAGGTGGTGCGCCTTTAGCTGGTTGATGTTGAATGGCGATAGCTTCGCTGACCTGTCGGTTCGCACTACTAATTAATTTTCCACCACCGTCTACTGTAGATGGGCTAGTTTCTAAATTTTTGATCACCGTATTGGGGAACCATTCTAACTTACCTCTCCCCTTTTTCTCAGCATCTTTGAGCATCTGAGTCATCACAGTGTGAGCATCACGAGGCAGAAAGCAAGAGTCACTTACCCAGCAGTCCCCAGGGTTAAGTTTACCGTACTTGCGTTCAATGCGATTTCGCAATTCCAAGTAGCCACGAGAATAAAATTGGCGACTGCGCTGGGTTGGGCGTTCGTCTAATGCAGATGTTCCCTGGGAAGAAATTTGTCCTCCCAACCAATCGGTAATTTCCGTTAGACAAACTCTGCGCCCCGCTAGCAACCCCTCGTAAGCTGTGGCTACGCCTGAAAGCCCACCACCCACAACTAAAATCTCACAATTTACGGTTTTGTCTGGATTTCTCGGTGGTGCCGCCACAATGGCAGAATTAGGTGTAATAACGTTAAATATTAAGCTGACAGTGATCACTGATGTCAAGCTGTAAGCTAATTTGTGTCTACGCGTCATAGTTAGAGAAACCCTGAAACTCCTATCTCAATGTGTAGACGGTAGCATTTGATAAATGTTTATCACCATTTTACTTGGGACAGTTAAAAATTTTCTATCTCTATCTCAGTCCAAAATCAAACCCTCACTCTGATTCTACGAAGCACAACCTCTGTGTACCAGCCCATATTTAAGCAAAAAAGCCAGACATTGTGTCTAGCTTTTCCGTCCGCGAAGGGAATGACAAATAACAAAATACCCAATTTGTAGGCTTAGATATTGCGCCAGGCGAGTGGGAGTCGCTACTACACAGGCAAAACTATTAGACTAAATGCCGTAACACACCCTACAAATATTGGTGAATTTATTTTGTTGTCTTCCCTCAATGAAATTGTTCGTGGAGAAGTTTAGTAGCGGTTACGGCCACCACCGCCACCACCACCATATCCTCCGCCTCTGTTACCACCGCCACCACCAAAGGAACCTCTATCTTCCTTGGGTTTAGCCTTATTCACTTTGAGTCCGCGACCCATCCATTCAGCACCATCAAGTGCTTCAATGGCAGCTGTTTCTTCTTCTTCTGTACCCATTTCAACAAAGGCAAAACCACGCATCCGGCCTGTTTCACGGTCAGTAGGTACTTGCACCCGCTTAACAGTGCCATATTCAGCAAATACTCCACTAAGATCTGCTTCTGTAACCTCGTAAGAAAGGTTGCCTACATAAATCGACATCGGATTGTCTCCAAAATTATTACTGTGTATAGATTTAAATTTCGGAGAATTAAATTTGTAGATACCAAAAGGGAACACCTGTCAATACTCAAAACAAATACTGTCACCGAATAAATCCTAATATTCTTAAGATTACACACAAGATAACTATCTGTATATAGTAGATAGTTAAAATATGATTAACTTCTCTGGTTGGGTCTGTGTTTGGTAATTCGGATAAGTCTTGTGACAGTTAGCAGCGCACTTCTCGAAACTTCTCACCAAACCAATGTAATATACAGATAAGTTTATAAAAATTAACAATGGTAGAACGCCCAATCAAAAAGTCGGAACGTCAGGCCCAAGCAATTACTGACAACAATTCCGAAAGTTCGGATTCTCTCCCCCCTGTGGAATCTCAGTCTAAAAGCGTGAAACCCGTGGTGAATCGCTCCTCTAGCACGGGAAAAAAATCATCTTTCAAAGATGATATTAGGCAAAAAGTTAGTCCTGCTCTGGCGCGTGGTCCAAAACCCGTTAAAGTTCCAGTTAATGTCAAAACCGAACCTGAAAGCGAATCTGAACCCATCTCTGATGAGCCTCAAGAGTAATATTTTGCGGAAGGCAGCAATTTACTATTGTTTGCCATCCGGCGGTTCAGCGACTGACAAGTCAAAAAAATACTTTATTACCAAAAAACTGGGTTTAAAGCCCCGTTCTTCTAGGACGGCTTTTGCGGTATTATAGCTTTAGCGGTAAAGCGCACAAATAAAAAACGAAGTAGGTCAAGCGGACAACTCCTGATCCGGAACCCTGGTAGTATAAATCCTAAATCTTGTACAAATGTGGGAGTAAAAACCAGAAATTAAAAGTCTTTTCAAACGCGGTCGGGCAGTCCGTGTGTGCTTGTGGACGTATCCAAACGGGGGAATTGGAATACTTGTATTCGGGTTTCTAGTTCGGACGGATGAAGCAAGAATCCTCATCTCTTTAGAGTGAGGAGTGTCAATTGAGACAAAGAGGACAAGGAGAAAGAAGTTGTGTGGGATGGTAACTAGGAGAATTGATTTTTGGGAAATCCCTAAACTACAATTCAGATATGGCAAGTGAATCATCTGCTTCCTGGCCTACTCGAACCAAGCAACTGCATCTGATTTCACTTGCGCCTTCTCCGATTTCCTACTTTGTCTTTATACAAGCTGCAACCAATAAGGTTTTTGATGATTTAACCCCATTCGCCTTATGTACAGCTTTTGTTTTTAGTAGGCGATGTCTTCTTAAAGAGATCCCTGAAAGATTTAATTTAAGCGGGAATAACTTGAACAATCAGTGAGCGTTTATCCAGTGATTGGACTTTGCCTACTTCACTGAGAGCAGCCACAATGCGGTCTAGCATTTCTCCGGCTTGTTCGCGATGTTGATGTTCTCGACCTCGCAAACGGATAGCAAATTTGACTGAATCGCCTTTGCTCAACCATTGAGCTGCTTGCTCAATGCGTAAATTGTAGTCAGCTATACCCACGTTGGGACGGAATCGAACTTCCTTGACGCTTGGTCTAGCGCTCTGGGTCTGACGTTTTTTCTTTTGGTACTGAAGCTTACCATAGTTGATAATCTTCGCCACTGGCGTGTCTTTGCTTTCGGAGACTACAACCAGGTCAAGCTCAAGACTTTCTGCTAGCTCTAGAGCCTCGGCAGTGTCAACTAGACCACGGTTATTATTCTCATGATCAATCAAGTAGACTTGACTGGACTTAATTTGCGAGTTGATTAGTTGTTTTTTGACTACGATAATGGTTTCCTCTTAATTCAATACTTTGGTTTGGAAGTAATACTAAGGTAACACAATCATCCTATCCTTCTTCTATCATTTGGGATGAATTCTGAAGTTTTTTGGGGCTGAAACTCTGAAGGTTCATTAATTGTCGCTAGAGTGATTAATTTTCAAGGAGTTGCGCCACTTGGAGGACACTGTTGAACCCAAAGAGCTAATCCCTGTGGATGATGGGGTATAAAAAGTGATTTTAAGCGTCTCCGTCTCTTAAAGCTACGGTGTACACACAAGTCCTGCCTGTATGCGTTTGAGCCTGTTTTGCCCCCTAAATCCTCCAAACTTGGGGGTCTTTGAAAATTCTTGTTCCCCCATAATTGGGGGTTAGGGGGCGATTCGATCACTTGTGTGTACACCGTAGCCTTGTTCAGGGTCGATTCAGGATATATTTTCCCACCTGAAATCCTCCCTAATTGATTTTAGGGGCTTGCAGGCCGCGAAGTATTCGGTGAGAATTGAATTCTGGTATAGATTGGAGATAGGCAAGCTACTTCAAAAACTGACCCCAGAATCAGGATGGTTTTTATGAAGCGCAAAAATCAAGTTGTCCTCTCTTTAATGTGGAAAAGCGCTGTTGTCTTTTCGCCGTTGCTGCTGTCTGCTGGTATTGCTAGTGGACAACCCAGACCATCCGTTTCCACAGAACTGAGTATTGCTGAGGTAATATCTGAGCAACAGCCGGAAAATTTGGCTCAGTTTCCAGCACAAGCACCGACTCAAGAGTTAGTCCCATCTGTGGTGGAGCCACCTGTGAATAGCACGACTGTTTTGTTCAATGTGTGGTTGGTGATATTGAGTCTGTTTCCTGTGGCGGTGATTGCTTTATTCTGGTTGTTGCGAAATGTGGCAATTCGTGAAATTGTTCATAGAGCAATGGCGCAGCTACAGGGAGTGGAAAATTTACAAAATCAGCTAACTATTGTCAAGCAAGATGCCGAAAATCTGATTCAAGAATCGAAAAAGATCAATCGGGAATTAGAAAAAGAAGTTGCGACTCTGCAAGACAATATCAAAAGAGAGCAAGACAATTTAGCTAATTTGACTTCTGAACTGTTGCAGTCTAGAGATCAGATATTGGCAGGATTAGAAACAAAAATTCAAAATATTCAAGAAAATTTAGAATCAGAATTTTTTGCTAAACTATCTCAATTGCAATTGGAAGTAGAACAAACAAGAGATGGAACAATAGAGAATTTAGCTAGGTTAGAATCGGAACTTAAGCATAAACTATATGAATTTCAGTTAGCAGCTGCTCAACAAAAGAATATAATTCTAGAAGATTTAGAAAAATCTCAGCATGAATTTATTTCCCAGCTTTCTAGCTTACAGTCTGAGACTCAGCAAGATCAGGATAAGACTGTTGCAAGTTTCACAAGTTTACAGATGGCGGCTCAACAAGAAAAGAATGATCTAATAGGAAATGTTAGAGAATTAGAAAAGCTATTTAAATCAGAAGTAGCGGCATTACAGTCGGAGACTCAGCAAGAAAAAAATAGGCTTTTTGAGAGTTTAGGCAGTTTCCAGGTAGATGCTCAACAAGGAAAAGATAGAACTCTGGAAACTTTAGGGGAGTTAGAGAATTTATTTAAAGCTCAAATAGCTGAATTGCAGTCGGAGACTCAGCAAGAAAAAGATGCAATTCTAGAAAGTTTAACACAAGTACAGTCAGATTTTGCATCTCAATTATCGGAATTACAGGTGGAAGCTGAAAAGCGGAAAGAGCTAATTATTGCTGATTTAGAAGCATCAGGTTCTGCGTTTACGGCGCAATTTTCGGAATTACAATTGAATGCTCAAGAACAAAAGCTGCTGATTCTGGAAAAGTTGGAAAAGTTAGAGACGGATTTTGTATCTCAACTTTCTGAGTTGCAGTTGGACGCTCAAGAACGCAAGAATATAATTTTGCAGGAGTTGGTGAATAGTCAGCCGCTATCGGTTCCGGAAAAGGCAGAAGTTACCGAAACTCAGCCACAACGGTTAGAGTTAGTTAATGATGATCTCCAAGAGGGAGACGAGTTATTTGCTCAAAGAAAATATGAAGCGGCGATCGCACTCTATAATGAAGCTGTGAAAGCACAACCTGAGAATGCTGTTGCTTGGTTGAAACAGGGTTTAACTCTCGGAAGACTGCAACGCTACAAAGATGCGATCGCTTCCTATGAACGAGCTATTGAAATTCAGCCGGATTATCATCAGGCTTGGTGCGATCGCGGTGTGGCTTTTGGTAAGCTAGGACAGCAGCAAGAAGCTTTCAATTCTTTTGACAAAGCTACCCAAGTTAATCCTGATGATCCAGTTGCTTGGTTGAATCGTGGTCTTTCTTTGATAGAGTTGGAAAGATATGAAGATGCGATCGCTAGTTTTGACAAAGCCATCGAAATTAATCCCAATTCTGCCAAGGTCTGGGATAAACGCGGCTATGCTTTGGTAAGATTAGGAGAAGATGATCACGCGATCGCTAGTTTTGACAAAGCGCTAGAAATTAATCCCGACTATGCTAGTGCTTATTACAATAAAGCCGCCTGTTATGCGCTGCAAAGACAACTTAAATTAGCCTTAGCAAATCTTCAACAAGCAATTGAACTCAATCCCAGATATCAAGAAGATGCGGAATTTGACATTGATTTTGATGAAATTGCCGATGATAAAAGTTTTAGGGAATTGATATCGAAATAGAATATGGAACCTCACCCCCAGCCCCTCTCCTTCTCCCAAAGGGAGACGCTACGCGAAGGTAAGGAGAAGGGAGCAAATGCTGAGTTTATGCTAACTGTAAATCTGGACATTTAGCCAGAAAATCAGATGCTTTCTTCTCAGCGTCGGGGTTGTTGATATGTGCTGGTGTCGGTCGAATAATTCCAGCAAAGAGGTCATCTAAGCCGTAGGGAGTGAAAAATTGCCATTCCCCTTGTGCATCTAGTCTAACTCCCACAGCCGTAGCGGTGTGTAGCCAATTTTCAATTCCATGTTCTGTACTGGTGTAGGGTGTGCGGCCAGAACGCCAACGGGCAAAACTAGCTTGATTTTTTACATCAAACTGCTCATGGGGAAATTGTGCGGTTAATTGTGCCTTTGCGGCTAGTTCCTGGGAACGGTTTCCTGATTGATCAAAAAAGGCAATATCGAAATCTTTGATGAATAAACCACATTTTTGACCAAATATGGCGCGCCAAACTGTATTTCGCACTGCACCCCCTGCTAACCACCAGTTAGGCAGATTCAGTTGCGCGATCGCAGGTAATATAATGCCAACAGGTGTGTCAGCTAAGATCATTTGTAAACGAGTGTTGCTATTCATTCACTTCCTTGGAGATTCCAACCTTTTTTGGAGATGTCTATTTTCCTGGTAAATTTCAACTTTTTTTAATGATTCCTCTAAATAGGATGATACTTTTTTCAAGTGTTTAAATTATGTTACATAAATGGAGTAATCACTTTAGGCATATGTTAAGGTATATTCAAATGTCTAAAAATATGTTTATTTCTTATTTTTAAGATGTTGACATTAATCCCACTAAATTGATGCTTGATTTCAACGCTTTAGCTGAGTTCTCCCGTGGCAATTGTATCAGCATTTGTGCATTTCTCGTTCCAGCCAACATCATCGCCTCATCGCTGACAATCATCCTCACAGTACTGGGTCGCCCAACAGTTCAAGTGTGGAAATCTGTGGGACTTGCCAGCATCTTCGCGTTAGTAATGGTGCTGCACGTATTTACTTGGTTTATGATTGGCGTGGTCATGTTACCTACTTATATATTGTTGTCCCTAGCAATCACTTGTTTGTTGACTAATTTTGCCGCCATCCTTTGGCAAAAGCGCCAGATGCGAAATCATGGACAGACTCAAAGCGCTTAAACTTGGCGCATAAATATTCATTGATGCCGATGAGGTAATAGTTAACCAAGCTTCTCGATATCCAGTCAACATAATTAAACATAAAACATTGAGGATATAGATCCCCGACTTCTCTAAGAAGTCGGGGATCTGGGTATTACTTTTTTTTAGTTTGAGCTATTTAATACCTTTGATTGTGTATGCTGCCCAGTAGTAAGGGTGACTGTAAAGTTTTTTATCAGCAACCATTTTACTACTTCTATATAAAGAGCTTGCTAAATAAGTTTTTATTTTTAATTCATCAGGATCTAGATTATTTAATAACTCTTGATACCATTCTGTGAGTTCCAGCGCAGTCAGTTCTTTCAGCCATAATGTTGCTTCAGCTAAGGCCATAACTGGGGATTTTTTTAGCTGTAGTCTTCTATAGAACTCAATCATTACTAAGGTACTGGCCGATGATTCTACAGTCCATAGGGTACTTACCACATGAGGTACTCCCCCACAGATAAAACCACTGGCTAAATCCAGATATTCGGTAGTAGTATTCTGGTTTTTAGTAAGCGCAGTTTCACCAGATGCAAGAGTCACCAATTTGTAACTATTGAGATTTGTTTGACAGATTTCTTCTAAGGTTATTTGCTCTTCATCTACTAATGCCAATGCTGATTTTTTTGGCTGACTGTAATTGTTGATAATCTGCCCGGCAAAATGAAAAATACTATTATTAGAATCAAATAAGGCATTTGCTACTTCATTTTTTGTAGCATTAGCTCCCTGGATGCGTTGGGAATTATTGAACATCTGGCTAATAATTGCCGATTCCCATTGGGCAAATTTTAGTGGGGAATCGTTTGTGCTGTTGGGGGATTCGATACTCAGCAACATTGGATCTGGCAATTGAGATAAACTTTCAGTTTGTACCAACAAACCTTTTTGGACACTTGGCAAATAGGTAATAGTGAAATTACTTGGTAGTTTTTCTGGGGAGGGGGAAGAAATATTAAACAGAGTATGCAGAGGCAATCTATGTAAGTCGCGGTGGGGAATTAAAATGAGTTGGGTGATGTCTTCGAGTTCTTGTGTAATTGTGGAAATTTGGAGAATCTGTTGAAGTTGCAACAGCTTTTCTGCCATATCCACTCGCCAAGGATGATTGCTTTTGCTATGTTGGTCTTGGGCTTGATTCAGATATTCTTGGTATTGCTGATGCCAATCTTCCAGCCAATTTTCAAATTCAATTAAGCGTCTCACAGCTTCCGGTAAAGGCAATTGATCAATTGGTGGGGCGTTTTCTTCTAAGTCTATTGTGACTACATCTTGTATGGGTGTGAAGAGTAAAATGGGTGATGGGGCTTGGTCTTTGATAATGAAGGTGTGTAAGGCTACTGGGCTAATATGCCAATAAATAATTGCTGTGTGGGGATTGAGGAGTTGTTGGACTGAACTGTAGTCGTGTGAGTAAATCTGTTCATCCCAATTAGATAGTAGCCAAGTTAAACAAGAATTTTTGCCCTGTTCTGCCATTTCCCAGGCTTCTACCAAGTCGCCGTACTCTATAGCTAAATCAACTTCTAATTGACTAATTCCCGCAAATTTGAGAGCGATCTGTTTTTTACTGTGATCAGAAGAAGTTGAATCAGTCAGTAGTTGTGCTAATAGATATGTGGCTTGTTGGTGTAACTCTTGTGCTTGTGCTATTTGACCTATACCTAAGAGTGTTTTAATCAGAGATTGCAAAACTTCTAAATGCAACTCACTAAAGTCTTCTGTTGTCAGGGTCAACAGCGCTTGATCGTACTCAGCTATGGCTTGATGCCAATAATTACGAGATGTGGCAGATTTTTTACCTATTTCGTAGTAAGTATTGCCTTTGGCGATGTGCAATCGACCCCAACCTTCTGGGTGGGTATCTGGGCGAATATGTTTCAAGCCTTCTTCATAGCTTGCTAGTTTACCCTCATAGCCACCCTGCTGCAAGGCAGAATTGTGTGTGGCGATGCTAGTTAAGGAGTTTAATCGTGTTGGGGTAACTAAATGACCAGCAGCCGTTCCTCGACCAATCCAAGCTTCCCAATAGTCAAGTTTAATTTGTAAGGCTTTGTCATAGGCAACGATCGCTTCGGCAAATCTTTCTAAATAAAACAGTACTACTGCTTGGTTGTAGCAAGCTATGTGAAAATCGGGTTTGATCGCTATGGCGTTTTCATAGGAGGCGATCGCTTCTTCTCTGTGTCCTAAGTTTTCTAAGGCTATACCCCGGTTATACCAAGCTAAGTATAAATCTGGTTGTGTAGCCAGTGCTTGATCCCAGGAGGCGATCGCTGAAGACCAATTTCCTAAATTAAATAACACCACACCTCGGTCAATCCAGACTTCCGGAAAATCTGGTTGAATTTCGATGGCTTGGTCGTAAGATGCGATCGCCTCTGGATATTGCTCACTGACAGCCAAGCCTATCCCTCGGTAATACCAGTTTTCTGGGTCTTGTGGTTCCAGTTCCAGGGCTTGGTCATAACTGGAAATTGCTTCGTTAACTTGTCCTAATTTCAACAGGGCTAAACCCTTGTGAGCAAAAGCCTCTGCTTTATGAGGAGCAATTGCTATGGCTTGATTAAAAGCGGCGATCGCCTCTTCAAATTGTCCTAATTCCCCGAAAATACAACCCTGGTTATACCAAGATTTGTAGTGATCGGGCTTGAGTGCTATGGCTTGGTCGTAAGAGGCGATCGCTTCGGCAAAATCTGCTAAATGAAATAAAGTTAAACCCCTGTTAAACCAATATTCAGAGGCATCAGGATTGATTTCTATAGCTTGATTATAAGCAGCGAGCGCTCCTACCAAATCACCTATTTTGGCTTGCTGAAGACCTTGATAAAACCAATCTATGCCTTGGACATGAGGTTGATCAGCAGTAATCGCTGAAATTTGATTTGTCCGTGACAGATTAGCAGCTAGCTGTTGGACTAAATTGGTACTCTGATCCAACCTCACCAATAACTCATCCAAGGTGTGCGCTACATTTGGCTCCACATTCTCCAAGGACTGATCCCAATTCCCTGGAGCAGATACTATTGCTGCTGGTTCTGATTTAATCCTCTGAGCTTTTTGCTCATCCGACTCTCCTAACAGTCCGTTAAAATTGTCCGTCACATCTTTTTCCAGCAGCGTGATTCGCGATGGTGGTGTAGTTTCCTCAGATGTATCGGGAGAGTCCGGGATCAGTTCTGCTGAATTCTCAGTCAATATTTCTGAAGGAAAATCAATTTGGGGTTGTGCTGCTGTAACTTCCAATTCTGGGTCTATGGCTACGCCACGCAAACTATCAGACTCCGATAACGATTCCCCCAAGTTAGGTATCAAATCTTGTTGGGAAGAGTCTAATGGGTGATCGAACATTTCAGAAGTTGTGGTTTCACTTTCTTCTGACTCTTCGTCATCCTCGCCCAATTCTCCTGTCAACAAGCGGATACCAATGTCGTAAGCAAGTTCACCAACCTTACCAATTCCCAGTTCGCCTAGTTGCATCATCTGTGTTGCTAACTGATGATTGGGCGCTGGTGATAAAAGTAATTTTTCGCCAAATATCAGCAGCCAATCTATCCAGCGCTCAACACTGATGCGATTCTCCATGCGTTCTAGATACTGGATCGCCCATTGTTGTCCTCGTCCTTGCTGTACACCTCCCAACAACTGGGTAAATAAAACTTCCAGATCCGCATTAGTTAGCTCAGGTGGTGGTTGTGTCACCTCCAATCCCCTCGCAGCCTCGAAAGAACTACTCTGTTTACCAACGGGGTGCTTTGAAAACTTGTTAAGCCACTGCAATAGCTGCGTGAGCATCTGCCATACTCTTGGATTTGATCTCTCCTAAATTATTGTAGCGATCGTTGTGTTAAAAAAATCATTTATTACGTCAAACCCACTGAAATTCAACCAAGTTTCAGCTATCTGTTCAAAAAAAATATCCAAAAGTTTTTTATTTCAAGATTGGGAACTGGGCAGGGGGAAAGAAGCAGGGGAGCAGGGAGCAGGGAGCGGGGGTGAGTTGGAAATTACTTGACACTTCCGCTTGCTTAACAACCTTTCCTCTAATCTTCTCCCCTGCCTCTTCATCTCATGATTTCTCAATAATGCCTGCTTAAGTCTGATCTGTGTTTGATTGACTGGGAGCATGATATTGATTGATTAGTTCCTGAATAATCAGTTCTGGATCATCTGTCTCAATAGCCAGTTGCTGGGCAATTTGCTGACGTAAATTCTGATCCTGCTGCAACATGATAAACAGCTGATCTAGAGTGACAGTTTGGGTTCCTTCCTCTGTGGGCAAATTTTCTTTCTGACTGACTGACTCTTCGACTGGGTAATTATTTTGGGAGGGTAAACTTGTCTTGACTGCATCTGGCCCGTCATATTCCCATACGGGTTCACCTTGATTGCGGGTCAACAACTGCATTCCAATGTCGTAGGCAACATTTCCCACTTCACCAACGCCCAGATCACCCAGTTGCACGAAGCGAGCCGCTAATTCATTGTTAGGTGTAGGTGATGCTAGCAATTTGTCGCCAAAGCGCCGTAACCATTCTACCCAGCGTTCAGTCGAGACCCGATGTTCAATATTATGTAGCCACTTTTGCGCCCAATCTTTGCCTCTGGCTTGATGTACGCCTTCTATCAGTTCGTTGAAGAGAAATTCCAAGTCAGTATCGGTTAGGGGTGGCACTGGTTTTTCTGGCACATTATCCCCCACAGTGGAGGGAGTGCGTGGGCCTCCAAACAAGCTGCGAAAAAGACCTTTGAACCATTGAATTAGCCGCCTGAGCATTTGTTTTGCACCATTGAGTATTGTTGACTAAAATGTGTAGACTGGATATCTCGTGTTTTTTCTAGGGTATGACACATCCATAACCCATGTCTAAAAGTTTAAAATAGTTGCATCCCAAACTCGACTGGGTGCTGCTAACCAAAGTAGAAAGGCACTGAAGTCTTCCATCCATGTCTTACGAACCGCTCCACCACAAGTATCGCCCGAAGAGTTTTGCTGAATTGGTGGGACAAGAGGCGATCGCTACCACCCTCACCAACGCGATCAACACTGCTAAAATTGCCCCAGCCTATTTGTTTACAGGCCCCAGAGGCACGGGAAAGACTTCTAGCGCCCGGATTCTCGCTAAATCTCTCAATTGTCTCAACAGTGACCACCCAACTGCTGAACCCTGTGGAGTTTGCGACGTTTGTCAAGGCATCACTAAGGGTTATTCTCTCGATGTCATAGAAATTGATGCTGCCAGTAACACTGGTGTAGATAATATCCGTGAGTTAATTGAAAAGGCGCAGTTTGCCCCTGTACAGTGTCGCTACAAGGTTTATGTGGTCGATGAATGCCTGACTGGAGATTCTCTGGTTTTAACTGATCAAGGACTCGTCAGAATTGATGATCCTAGTATCAAGGGTAAGAAAGTGATGAGTTACAACGACTCATCAGGCGAGTGGCAATTCAAGCAAGTTGTTAGGTGGTTAGACCAAGGAGAACGTCAAACGCTGGTTATCAAGACGAATAACCGAGAAATTAGATGTACGGGTAATCATTTAATCAGGACAGACCAGGGATGGATACCAGCAAAAGACGTAAAAGAAGGAGCGAAGATACTATCTCCTGTGAATGTGGATGCGGTACCCTCATTTATAAATTTGGTGTCGATGGACGCATCCGGCGATTCGTTAGCGGACACCAGTTTAAAGGCAATACATCCGGGCAAAAATCTTACAATCTGGAATCTATTCTTCAACAAGCTGAATTATTTAGACCTTTCTGTGCTTGCGGGTGTGGCGAAAAGCTTAATATCCCCACATTCTTACAAAAAAAAGGTAGGGGAATTGGCAGCATCCAGTCTCACTGGAAAAGACATCCATACAAAAAAGGACACGGAAATTGGGAACTCAGAACAGAAAAGTTCCTTGCCAATGCTGCGGTTTTACAACCGGATGCACTTGGACTTATCTATGGAACCTTACTGGGAGACGGCTCCATCTCTTACCCTAATAAATACAGCCGATTCCCCAGATTGTGCTGGACACACGCAGAAAAGCAGCAAGAATGGTTGGAATACAAAGCCAAGCGCCTTCAAGAATTACGTCCACAACTGCGAATTGTCATTAACAAAGGGTACGGAAACACCTCAGTTACCTGCAACACCGTTTGTCATCCCCAACTCAAAGATGTCTTTGAAATTGTCAAACCAAATGGGGATAAAAAACTTGTCTCTATGGACTGGCTTAATCGAATTACCCCAGAGGGACTGGCTTGGTGGTTTTGCGATGATGGATCACTCAGCCTTACTCCACAAGGCAGTCCACAGATTCAATTGCATACTGAAGGATTCTCTGTCACAGAAAATCAACTCATTGCTACTTGGCTTACCTCAATGGGATACCCAGCAGCCAGTAAGTCTTACACCAGAAGTAGTACAAGACAGAAATACTACTACATCTGGATGGGGGCAAGAACCAGTAGACAATGGTTGGCAGACCTCAAACAATATTCAATCCCCTCAATGGATTACAAGTTTGGAGACAGTCGAATCTGTTCACCTCGCTGGAGTTGAACGAGTCTATGACATTGAAGTCGCAGATAATCACAACTTTGTGGCAAATGGGCTTTTGGTGCATAATTGCCATATGCTCAGTACGGCGGCATTCAATGCGTTATTAAAAACATTAGAAGAGCCACCGAAGCACGTAGTTTTTGTTTTAGCCACAACAGACCCGCAGCGAGTCTTACCAACGATTATTTCACGCTGCCAAAGATTTGATTTTAGACGTATTCAGTTGGAGGCGATGGTTAACCATTTAAGTGCGATCGCCTTTAAAGAAAATATTAATATATCTCCTGATGCTGTCACTTTAATCGGTCAAATTGCTCAGGGAGGATTGCGAGATGCAGAAAGTCTACTGGATCAATTAGCTTTGACTGTGGGTGAAGTGACTCCTGACAAAGTTTGGGATTTGGTCGGTTCGGTGAGTGAACAAGACTTAATTGCCTTATTGAATGCGATCGCTCAAGACCACCCAGAAGCCGTTTTAGATTGTAGCCGTAAAATCCTCGATAGTGGAAGAGAACCGCTAATTATTCTGCAAAATCTCGCCGCTTTATACAGAGATTTGCTCATAGCACAAACAGCAGCTAATCGCCAGGATTTAGTGACTTGTACTCAGCAAACCTGGACAGGGTTAATAGAATTGTCCCAGAAACTTGACATGAGTACAATTTTGCGAGGACAGCAACACCTACGCACAGCAGAAGTGCAAATTAAAAATACCACCCAGCCACGCTTATGGTTGGAAGTAACACTACTAGGATTATTGCCGAGTGCAAATGTTCAAACCCAAGCTGCAAGCACACCTCAGCGAGTAAATACGCCTGCTGTAGCTCCAAATTATTACCCAGTTGCTGCTGCACAACCTCAGCCCACAAATCACAATCAGACAGTTAACCCAGTATCTGCAACTCAGCCGACAAATCACAATCAGACAGTTAACCCAGTATCTGCTCCTCAGCCCACAAATCACAATCCGACGGTTAACCCAGTATCTGCTCCTCAGTCCACAAATCACAATCCGGTTCATCCCACCCCAACCACACCAGAACCTCAAACTCAAGCACCAGCACCTGTAAATAGTGAACCTGCACCACAGGAAGTTACTACACAATCAGGGTATGACTTAACTCAAGTTTGGCAACAGGTCTGTTTGAATATTCAGATGCCTTCTCGACAAGCTTTACTGGGTCAAATGTGCGAAATTTCAGAGTTCAACGGGAACGTGGTTCGTATTGCTGTTAAAGGCGCTTGGTTAGACACACTTAAATCTGATCTACCAGTGATTAAGGCTGCTTTCCAACAGATTTTTCAGCGCGAAATCCAGGTTTATTTGGAAAAAGGAAATTCTTCTACTTCTAAATCAACAAGAACAAATCCTCAACCACAAAATCCTACTCCCGTTCCGCAACCACCAGCACCCAACTATAATCAGCAAATTCAATCCTTTGCACCAGCGACTCCACCAGCTACACCAACACCTACACCAGTAGCAACACCAGCCAAAACTGAATCAACGACGAGTGCAGCTAGAGTACAAACCTTACCCCCGCAACAAACACAAAGGCCTTTGGCTGATTGGGAAACTGATGAAGTGGCGATCGCCGCCAAGCGTCTAGCGGATTTCTTCAATGGTCAGGTTATCCGCCTCACAGACGATGGAGTAGATTCGCCTGAATCTATGGCTACATCTGATGGCTTGGATGAACCAGAAATAGATGATGATTAATTATTGACATAATTAACCGAATTTTTCTCAAAAAAAAATCCAAAATTGAGAATAAATTCTGAACTTCGGATTTTAAGATTTTAAGAAAAGTATAGGGCGACTAGAAGTCGCTACTACACAAGCAAAGTCCACCTGCGTGGACTAATGAAAAATTCAGGTTTTTAACCCGCGTAGACGGGTTTCGGTTGTATAGCCGCGACTTCTAGTCGCCAGGGCTAATTTTATGAGTCGCCGCTACCTGAATGCACGGTTTTAATCCATTTCAGGCGCTTTGGTCTGACGGACATCCGAGCAGTGGTAGCACTCATGACTACCAACCAATGCAACATATATAAAGAGCCACGCAGCGTTTGTAGCAGTAACTGAAAAGAGGTAGAAATATTAAATTCCTTATCTTGACGTATACGCTTGAGTCCGGCAAACATCCCTACAACAGACATACTGACTGAGAGTGTAGTTACAGGGCCTAACATTGGTAGACGATGCCGAGCTACCGCCATTAATATATCTGGAACTGCTGCCGTGGGTAGGATATACATAGTGAACATAAAGATCAGCATATCCCAGGTTTTTCGCACACCCAAGCGGTTTTTGAGGATGAGATCCCAGTAATCTAAATAGCGCTGATACCCACCTTCTGCCCACCGACTGCGCTGATGCCAAAGAGCGATCGCATTTGTCACCCCTTCTTCTTGCACAGCTGGGTAAAATGTACATTCAATGTCCCATTTATTTAAATGTAGGCGCAAAGTCATATCCAAATCATCGGTGATGGTTTCTTCATTCCATCCCCCAAAACTTTCTAAGGCTGTACGCCGGACAAATTGACCATTACCGCGCAGTTCGCCAATCCCACCGATGCCGACACGTTGTTGCTGAAACCAGGTATCTAAAGCCATTTCTGCCATTTGACCCTGAGTCCAGAAATTTTCCTTGGCATTGGCGATCGCTTTTCGCACCTGCACCGCCCCCACCTTTTCGCGTTGGAATAAAGGTGCTACCTGTAGCAGTAAGTCTGGTACTACCTGAGCATCAGCATCAAACACTGCGACAATTTCGCCCTTAGTCAATGGCAATACCTGATTCAAGGCTCCAGATTTGCCGCCACTCGCTTCTGGAGAACGCCTGAGAACCTTGAGTTGGTTATATTCTTGGGCTAGTTCCGCTAATAACTCCGGTGTCTTATCGGTGCTATTATCGTCAATTATCCAGACTTCATACTGCCCATCTGGATATTCTAGATTACAAAGATTCTTGACTAATTTACCAATAACTGCTTCTTCATTTTTGGCTGCTACTAACACAGATACAGAGGGAAAATCTCCCTGCATTTCTTTGCCATAGCGCCGGGGTTTAGCAAATACCACCACTAAAGCGTGAAAACCCAGGAGAGTAGTCAGTCCTAGAATGAATATTGAACCCCAAGAAGCTAAATGCAGAGCGATTGTACCGCTCCAAACCACAGTCAAAACCAGAGCGGCTTTGCGTCTACGTCCTTGAAACCGAGATGGTAGAGACATGGCATTTACCTCTACCACTGACTCCTCCTCGTCTGCCGATTGGTCGGATAATAGGGAGTTAAGTTGGTCAAGCTCGTTGTAATAATCGTCTTCGGGCCAGGAATTCGCTGGCATAGTTTATTTTATTTAAAAACCAGTATTGTTATAAACCTGAAAAAGCAGGAAATCCCACATTCAAAAACACAACTTACACAGACTTTTACAAGCGCTGATTGTAACTCACTATCTTTGTTTGTCCAGTAATAATAACATGATCCCACAGATGAAACGCGGATTTTTGCTTTTATTGCTCTAGCTTCTGAATTAAAAGCCGATGCAGCCTTATTTTGACACTTCCAAGGCTAAAAGCCAATGGAATTTTTGTGTCATCCCGTCTACTGATCATAATTAGTTTCCTAACCATGTCAGATGTGAATCTGTCCGCAAGCTTTTTGCTTCATTGCAGAAGCCAGATTTGGTATGACCTACCGTACTGTTTCGACCAAAAAAAATTTTGGTGTCTGGTACTTGATGAATCATAGCATAGGGAAAAATTAGACTGCATTTAATCGAGTAATAAACGTCACTGTGAGCAATAGACATTTTTAGGGAACAATATTCACATCTATTAATATCGAGATTAGGAATATTCAAAGATGTCTATTGAGCAACTCCAACCTGCCAGTCCACAACAAGCAAACGTTTACTTACCTTATATTCAGAGTGCGAAGCGTAATTTTTTACCACTTGCCCTGAGTCTTTACCAAAAAGGCATTTTGGAGGGACATCGCAAAATTGAAGGCGGTGACAGTATTTCCTTTGTCGCTTCTTGGAATGTTGCCACCCTGCCTTCCGATTTAACACGTTGCCGGATACAGTTTGAGGGGAATGCGGAACTTAGCTATGAAGTGATGATGGCAAGTTTTGAATTTATGAGTTTTTTGATTGAACTTATGGAAAATTATAAGCGCCATCGCCTGACTGATTTTTCACAAGCCTTTTACCGCAAAGTGCTGCGTATGGACGAATAAAAAAAGATTCAAAGTATACCCAAAAAAAGTAAATTTTGGGAAACTCCACTTTGTTAGCACTCCAGCCTGTCGCCGTAAGCAACTAAAATTAGGGTTTTGTCCAGGGCGTAAATTACGCTAACATTCTGGACAAACCAGACATCAAATTCTTGGAGATGGTCAAATTGATATTAAGTAGGTCGGCGTAAATAAAGTTAACTGGCTAGGGTCGTCCTTTGCCCTTCGGCTACGCTCCCTTCGGCTTACGCTCAGGGCAAGCAGGGTAAATCATTGGTCATTGGTGAGGGTTTCAGGAGTATTTACAAGTTGTAATATAGTTTGGTTTATTTCTGCTTACCTACTTAGATCACATCTGATATTTTTTCAAATGCGTCTAGGAACCTCAAATTGAACGTCACCCCAACAGTTAGCAACGCATCTTAGAGGTTTTTTGAAAAGTCTGATTTATTACAGCCCGACTATACAAACTAAACCCGCACTATGGCTAACGCCACGCTACGCTATCGACAAGCTAAGTGACCACCTGGGCGGGTTAAAAAACATTTTTTAATTAGTCCACGCAGATAGAATTTGCCTGTGTAGTAGCGAATTATATTCGCCCAAAACTTTTCAAACATTCTCTTAGAGATATTTCAAAAAACTTCTTTAAACAACCAGATAAAGGGTTGAATAAATTTAAAAAAAGCGAGAAACGATTATCAGGAAAAACTATTTACACAAATTAACTACATGGTGAGCAAAATTTTTTAATGTAATTTTTATTGAATATTTTAACGTCAAACATCCTCTAAGAAAACCGAATTTACACGGGTAATAGCTGATTTGTGTGTATTTCAATTGAGAAAGCAATTAGAATATAAATTTAATCTGTATGATTCACATCTGGTAATAATTAGCCGTTGGTATCTTAATTCTAAATTATTTTCTAATTGAGGTCATCAACAAGATTTTACTTTAGCAGATAGAATATATTAAATGTACAAACTGCGGTGATGTCCAAGATAAAGATGAAAATTCCGCAGTTAACATCAAAAATGAGGGTTTAAGAGTTTGAACTCTCTCGTTATGGAGCATCCTAGCTTACGGGTGATCTGCCTGTGGATGGTATCGGATTGCCAACCGTGGGAAGCACCGAATAAAACACCAAAACTATTTTATGTCTGATTTGTCAGGATTTATCGGGTTTTGGGTAAGTTTTTCAGGGCGGAACACCTAAGCTTGGTTCTACTTCCTTTTGCAATTAGGAGTGCATGTGTGCCAAAATCTGCTAAATGTTTGCTGATTGGCTCAACGGAAACTTATAGTGGTAAATCTGCCACAGTTTTGGGTTTGTCTCATCAGCTACAGCAAAACGGACTAGATATTGCCTACGGTAAACCGCTAGGCACTTGTTTTAGTGCATCTGGCGGAACCGTAGTTGAGGAAGATGTCCAGTTTATTGCCCATAGTCTGAGCTTGGCAACAAACCGTGTTGCTCCCACAATGCTGGCTTTGGATGAGGTCAATGTCCAAAAACGCTTACGCGGCGAAGACAAAACCGATTATTGTCAGCTCTTAAAACAGCAATATTTGCAAATTTCCCAAGGAGATTTGGTGTTGCTAGAGGGGCCTGGTGATTTGACACAAGGACATCTGTTTGATTTGTCTCTGTTACAGGTGGCCCAAGCATTAGATGCGGCTGTGCTATTGGTAGCTCGTTATAATTCGCTGCTTTCCGCTGAGGCGTTATTGTCTGCTAAACAGTATGTGGGCGATCGCTTGGTGGGAGTTGTGATTAATGATATCCCTAGCGAACAATTAGAAATAGTTGACGCTGAATTATGTCCGTATTTAGAAAAGCAAGGCATTCCCGTATTAGCAACATTGCCGAAAAGTGACTTGCTACGCAGTGTCAGCGTTGGGGAATTGGTAACCCAGTTAAATGCTGACGTTCTCTGTCGCCGCGATCGCCTAGATTTGATGGTGGAGAGTTTGGCAATTGGCGCGATGAATGTCAATTCGGCTGTGAAGTATTTCCGCAAACGCCGAAATATGGCAGTAGTTACAGGAGGCGATCGCGTGGAAATTCAACAAGCCGCCTTAGAAACTTCTACACAATGCCTGATTTTGACCGGACAACTGCCACCACCCCCGTTTATTCTCAATCGTGCTGAAGAGCTAGAAATCCCCATCCTATCGGTTGATTTAGATACCCTCACTACTGTGGAAATTATTGACCGGACTTTTGGTCAAGTACGGGTACACGAACCGATTAAGGTTCAGTGCATTCGCCAGTTAATGACTGAGCATTTTGACGTTGAGCGCTTGTTATCTAAACTCGGCTTAACTCCCGCCGGGGCATTACCTTAGAAGCAGGGGGCAGGGGGCAGGGGGAACAAATTTCTCAATCCCCAATCCCCAATCCCTTCTTTTCTTTGTTAAAGACACCCACGTAGAAAAATTAGTCTACATATAAAAATTTAGAACAGCAATATTTTCAGAATCCCCAAGACCTGGCAGAAACAGCAAAGTTTCAATATCTGACGCTCCTAAATGGCATTAGTTACGATGCTTGCTGAGGGTAAATTCATTGGAATCCCTGCGAAGCAAGAATCCTCGTACCTTTAGGTCGGGGAGTGTCAAGAAACTCATTGGATCAACTGGTGTGACCTAGCTATTCAGTTAATGAAGCCAACATCAGGAAAATGTAGCAATATGTAACTCAAGTAGGCTTCTCACTTACACTCTGTTTGGTAAAATAGCTGGGTTGTTTAATCTGATTACATCCCCTCTTTGAGCCAGTCAACAGATATTACCAAACTCGATACATTAGCGCAGGAACTGGCGACCATCCAGCAAACGGGTTCTAAGCGAATCGCCTTGCTGGGTTCTCGTCATGTGCCAATTACGCATCAGAATCTCATTGAAATGATGACCTATGCCCTGGTTCTATCAGGGAATCGGGTAATCACCTCTGGGGCTACAGGTACAAATTCAGCTGCCATTAAGGGAGCAATGCGGGCAGATCCCAATTTATTAACGGTGATTTTACCCCAAAGTTTGTCACGCCAGCCCCAGGAATCGCGCCAGCAACTAGAGCAGGTGATGCATCTGGTAGAAAATCCCAGTAATGATAATCTGTCTTTAGCTGAAGCTAGTTATATTTGTAATAAGGAGATTGTCTCGCGCTGCCAGCAACTGATCTGTTTTGCATTTCACGACAGTCGCACTCTGCTGCAAACTTGTGGAGATGCCGAAGAACAAAGAAAAGTGGTGACGCTTTTCTACTTTGACTAAAGTGCAGTAAGTCCTCGCCCAGGTAATGATAGATATAGGAAACTGCGAATTGGTAATAGGTAGTTGGGTTAGCCAAATTACCTGTTACCGATTAATTACAGTTAACTAACAACTACTATTGATTGGTTTAATGATGGTCTCTCAACTGCCTGTGTCTGCTGTTTTGTTGTACTCTATTGCGGCTGCTGTTGTTCTGATTTATCTGCCGTTTTTACTGGTAGCTTATGCTCGTGTGCAGATTGGGTATGAAGCCCTTGCTACTCCTCGCGCCATGTTTGATAAATTGCCCCCCTATGCTCAAAGAGCCACCTGGGCGCATCAAAACTCCTTTGAAACGTTTATGTTGTTTGCCACCGCAGCATTGATGGCATACGTAACTGGTGTTAATTCTCCTACAGCCGCCGTCGCCGCGATCGCTTTTGTTGTGGCGCGTTTGCTATACTCAATTTTTTATATTTTGAATATACCCCTATTGCGATCGCTAATGTTTGCCATTGGCTCTTTTGGCTCTGCGACTCTGATCATTTTGAGCATTATCCAAGCTACTAGTTAATTAGGGAGTGGGGAGTGGGGAGTGGGGAAAGAAAGTTTTTTTGACTTTTGACTTTTGACTTTTTACTTCCCCCCAGGGGCTACCCCAATCTAAAATCCAAAATCTAAAATCTAAAATTGTTTATGGCTTCTACATATTCCTTTGACATTGTGAGCGACTTTGACCGACAAGAATTAGTGAATGCTGTCGATCAAGTTGTGCGAGATATCAAAGGTCGTTATGACCTCAAAGATACTCAAACTACTCTGGAGTTGAACGAGCAAAGCATTAATGTCAGTACTGACAGCGAGTTTACCTTAGACTCTGTTCACACCATCCTGCGAGAAAAAGCCGCCAAGCGTAACCTTTCTCAGAAAATTTTTGAGTTTGGCAAAGTTGAATCAGCTAGCGGAAACCGTGTACGTCAAGAAATCACCCTCAAAAAAGGTATCAGTCAGGAAATTGCTAAACAAATTTCCAAATTGATTCGCGATGAATTCAAAAAAGTACAAGCCTCAATTCAAGGTGATTCTGTCAGGGTTTCGGCTAAAGTTAAGGATGACTTACAAGATGTGATGCAGCGGGTAAAACAAGAAGATTTTCCTGTGGCTTTGCAATTCACTAATTACCGTTAAAAATTTATAGGGTAGATTTTGTCTACCCTACACTACCTTTTTTGATTCTTTTTGGTCAGTTGTACCTAACCGCCGCCAATGCTTTTTTGAAACGCCGGACGCTCAGATATGCGCTTGATATAGTTCAAAACGGCTGGGTAGGCGCTCAAGTCTAACTTCAGCATGATGGGAATGTAAGCCAGGATAGACCCCACAGCTACATCCGCAACAGTGAATTCATCACCCAGTAAAAAAGATTGTCGCTCAAAAATCTCATTCAAGGGAGTTAGCAAGCGGGGCGTTTCTTTTTCTCGACTGGCTTCTACAAAAATCCCAGTAGCAAGGGTAGCATTGCCAAATAATACCCACTGGGAAAATATCCCCCGCTCTTCTAGTGAAAGTGGGGTTTTGCCGTATTTGTCGGCAAGATACAGTAAAATTGCCCCTGATTCCCAAAGCTGGAAGTCACCATCCACAATTGCTGGTACTTTACCCATTGGGTTAATCTTCAGGTACTCAGGCTGTAGGTGTTCGCCCGCCTGCATCTCCAACATCACAAATTCATAGCCAACGCCCAGTTCTTCTAGATACCACTGGACAATTGAGGCTCGACTACGAGCGCCGCCGTAAAGTTTTAGCATAATTACTTCCAATTAAAGAACTTTGTGAGTGTGGGAATGCTGTTTCACGTTGTCTTCTTTATTGACAACTCTAGCAGCATTGAGTACCCGCTTACGCTCAATGGAATATTGAAAATCACTGTAGGTTGTACCTAGAGGAATTAGGGACTTGGCAATTTCACGACGCTTGTAGGTGCGAGCCGTCGCCAACGCCCGGAAGGCGAATTCTTCTCCAAACTGAGAGGATTCGGGAAAGCCATCTGGTAAGAGCGGTGTGTCGCCATCCAGGACAGCTCCTAGTGTGGTTGCACAAGCTAGCTTATAGGAAGTGGGAATACCCTTTAACAAGGCTTCTAAAGCAGCAGAGGGAATTGGTTCTACAACTTCAACTTGATAAACTTCCCCGTCTTCTTTGATGAAACAGGTTGATAGACCGATAACTATATAATCGTCAGCCGCTAAATCAGGCGCATTTTCATAGGAAATGGCTGTTGTCATAAAAAATTTTCTCAACACTTAAAAATTATCATGTGTGCTTCAGTGCTATCCTGTTCCGTCGCCTACAGCATTCGTTAGGGGACACACTTGCACTCACAACCGTTCATCCTACGCCAAATTGAAGCAGCTATAACTTGGGGCTTGCCGACAATCAGCGAAATGAAGGGCTTGTTGGCATTCTACCAATTTGTTGCTCTCACTACTTGATTAGTCTTTAAGATTGATCTTTATTTTTTCGGGAATTCAACTTATGGGTGACGTATTAATTATTAGATTCGATGATTATTTGTTTAAGTAAGGTGAAGTCTGCCACTTTTGGGATGTCGGAGCTGAAATTCAGCCTGAATACTGAAACCAAAGTAATTAAAGACACCTGAAAAACTGACACAGGGGCAAAACTACTACCACGACGAAAACTGTAATTTGATTTTAAAGAGCAAGTAGCTCAGGTAATACAAGTATGAATAGCCATTCATTTTTAGCTTCTGGTAACCAGCAAAATAATCGATACAATTTTGTGTCAAATAGTACTTTTCATGCTAGGGAGCATGAGAATAACGCTAGAGGTGAATCTGCTTTAGGGGACGACTATTTACGCTCTTGCGCTTTGAGTTCGGCTCGACAAGGAAATTATACTGAAGCGATCGCCTTACTGACAGAATTAATTAATCGCCGTCCCCAAAGTTCGGTTAATTACAACAATCGGGGATTGATTTATTTTCAGAGTGGCGAAATGCCAAAAGCTCTGGTTGATTACAACACAGCCCTGCAATTGAATCCTAATTTAGCTAGCGCTTATAACAATCGAGCCAATTACCATGCTGCTTGTGAGGAATTAACCGCCGCACTCGCTGATTACGACCAGGCGATTGATTTGAATCCTGGTTATGTCCGGGCGCGGATTAACAGAGGAATTACTTTACGTGATTTGGCACAATACGAAGAAGCGATTGAGAACTTTGAGGTAGCAATGCTTTTCGGTCAACTAGAAGGTCATATTTGGGCAGAACGGGGCAGAACTTATCATCTTTGGGGTGATTGGAATTGTGCGATCGCTGATTATCGTCGCGCCCTGACTCAACTACCCGGACTAGATCGTAAAAACGATATGTCTGGCTACCGATTGCGTTTACAGATCGAAAACTGGTTAAACGAGCTGTTGTTTCCGGAAAATCTCAATGAGTAGATTGTGGTCAGCCAACCTCCAGGCGTTTAAGTGTTTGACTGCAAAAATCGGGAATTCACAATTAAAAATACCCCAAAAATCTTTGGAACTTTTAATTGTGAATTGGACGATCGCCGATCACTAGCAGCCGATTGTACCGCAGAAAAAAATTCGGTATGTATAGGCAATCACACCCGTCAGGAAATCCGATTTTTCCATATAAAGTCTTAATATTGTTTTTAGGGTAATAACTCTAATACTTCAACTTCCTGATCATCGCGATTCACGAATACTACTGGAAGTTGATTAGGGTCAAATTTATACGCTTGCTGTTGTCTAATACTATGAGCTTGATGGGGATCGAAATTACGCTTAAATTCTGTCTGTAAATTTTCGACCCGTTCTTCCATCAGCTTGACTTCAGTACTGACTTCTCGCAACCTGTCTTGCTGTGTCCAGTGATAAGGCACAAGTTGCACTAAAGCAGATACTGCTGCTGCGGAAATCGCTAAGTTAACCGTGATCTTGGCTGTGGTTTCCAGGGCCATAACCTGGTAGGAACGTTGACGAAGATGCCGTTTTGGTCGAGGAACAGCCCGGCGTTTTTGTAGAGGTTGTAACGGTGGTCTAGACGGTTGACTCGCGTTCATTATGCTATGTAGAACCTTACTGATTAAATGGCAACATCATAGAATGCACACTGGTAGTGATTACAGCTTGATTTAGCTGTCATATTACTTCATTTTTCGGAAATTGCTACACGTATGTTAAACGTTAAAAACTGACTCAATACACGTAAGTAGCTGGTATTCAAAAGCTGATGGCATCCAACTAGCAGCACCCTATTTGCCAGATTATTAGCCTTTTAAGAGATTATGTCAATTTCGAGTAGTGGTGATAATTACGAATAACCCTCCCAGATTTTTCTCTGTCTGGGAAATTTAGACGTGTCCCATTGTACTCAAAAATATTTTTAGTCGCCATGTAGTTTCTGCCTGCTTTGCGCTTACAGATTCCGTAATTATTACAGAAAATAGTCATTATATATACTTGTAAGCAGATAAATATAGCGGCGACTTGATTTGTTAATGCTGGACGCGCTGTATTTTGGAATTGTAAATACAACAAGACTATTACCGCCTGGCGTAAATGGGTATACCATTTGCAAAAGTTCAAAATAAAAGCCTTTTGACTTTTGACTTCCGCGCAGCGGTACTAGCCTGATTGTTGTTTGAGCGTGGGGAGACTTTTAATCTGCCCCACTTACCATGTCAAAACGTGGCGTTACTTATAAAGTTCTGTTGCTAAACGCCAAGCCAGAATTCCTGGAATCAGCGCTACAGCTAGAGCAATGTACACTTGAGTGTCTGAGATAGGCATGGTCGGAACTCTCCTGAGCTTCAAATCAATATTGAACAGTTCGTTTACTACTTTTCACTGTTTTGCCAAGAATGTGGAATATCTTGTTACAAGATGCAACAAAAGCAGTGGTTAACCAGTAGCGATTATTGATTTTTCATTAAAAAAATTTATAAAACTATGGGTTTTTATTTGGGGATCGATTTTGGGACATCTGGGGTTAGGGGTGTGGTGATTAATCATCAAGCTTGCACCCAGGCAGAAATCAAGTATCCTTGGCCAGATGAGGCTGTTTCTGACTTAGCAACTACTTGGGAAACGGCTTTATTTACATTACTGGCAGAAATACCTGAGAACTTGCGCCGAGAAGTCAAGGCGATCGCGATTAATGGTACTTCATCTACGGTCTTGCTGTGTGATGCTGCTGGTCAGCCTGTAGATGCACCTTTACTGTACAATGATCCGCGGGGATCAGTGGTGCTAGAGCAGTTGAGAAATATTGCGCCACCGCATCATAATGTATTAAGTGCCACTTCCAGCTTGGCTAAACTTTTGTGGATGATCCAACAACCGACTTTTAGTCAGGCGAAATATTTTCTGCATCAAGCTGATTGGTTAGGATTTCTGCTGCATGGGTATTTGGGAATTAGTGATTATCACAATGCTTTAAAACTGGGCTATGACGTGGAACAGTTGAAATATCCAGAATGGCTGGAGAAACTGCAATTACCGATTCAGCTACCGAGAGTTTTACCTCCTGGTACTCCCATTGCTAAATTGCGCCCGGAAATAGCCACTCAGTTTAATTTTGCTGCTGATTGCTTGGTGTGTGCTGGGACAACTGATAGTATTGCGGCTTTTCTGGCTAGTGGGGCTAAATCGCCAGGGGAGGCGGTGACTTCGTTGGGTTCGACGCTGGCGGTCAAATTATTGAGTCGGACGCGTGTGGAGGATTCACGATACGGTATTTATAGCCATCGTTTGGGTAATTTATGGCTGGCTGGGGGGGCTTCTAATACTGGGGGGGCTGTGCTAAAACAATTTTTTAGTGCGGCTGAGTTGGAAAGGTTTAGCGGCGAGATTGATGTGACTACGGCTAGTGGGTTAGATTATTATCCATTGTTGCGGCCAGGCGATCGCTTTCCGATTAATGATCCCGATTTATTACCACGATTATCACCACGCCCGGATGATCCTGTGGCGTTTTTGCATGGGTTGTTGGAAGGTATGGCTAGGATTGAAGCGCGTGGGTATGGTTTATTGCAGGAAATGGGGGCGGATACTTTAACTCGTGTTTATACGGCTGGGGGTGGGGCGGGGAATTCTACTTGGTGTGCTATTCGGAAGGGAGTTTTAAGGGTTTCTGTGGTTTCTTCTGTGCATACTGAGGCTGCTTTTGGTTCGGCGCTTTTGGCTATGAAGGGGGTTGGTTTTTTTTTACGAACCGCCAAGTCGCCAAGAACGCCAAGGGAGGAGTTAGGAGGTGAGGATGATTCGTTTGATACCGTCTTTGAGGAGGGGGACGTTAAAGTTGATTAGGAGGGCGAGTGGGTGTTTGGTCATTTTTAGGTACGAGAGAACTTGAGCTTCGTGAATTGGGGCTAGGTTTTGGACAGCTTTTAATTCCACAATTAGACAATTGGCTATCAAAAAATCTAATCTCCCTGTACCTACTTCATGTCCTTTGTAATTTACTGTTACAGGCTTTTCAAATTCATGAGGTATCCCGCGCCTGAACAATTCTATAATCAACGCCTCCTTATACACTTGCTCCAAAAACCCAGGCCCCAACAGTTGATGTACCTCAAGCGCTGCTCCAATCACAGCATAAGCCAACCTATCTACTTCCTGACTTGGCTCTTCTTTCTTGGCGTTCTTGGCTACTTGGCGGTTCGTTTCCATCAAACCCACTCCTCCCCTATGGCAAAATTTATAAAAGTCCTTCCAGAATTAGTATTCCCAGCATGACCGCAAACATTACCAACCTCCCTAGCCTCTACGACCCATTCACCACCGAAGCCAAATGGCAAAAATTTTGGGAAGAAAACCAAGTTTACAAAGCTGATCCCAACCACCCTGGTGAACCTTACTGCATCGTGATTCCCCCTCCCAACGTCACCGGTAGTTTACACATGGGTCACGCCTTTGAAAGTTCCTTAATTGATACCCTCATGCGCTATCACCGCATGAAAGGACGCAACGCCCTATGGGTTCCCGGAACCGACCACGCCAGCATCGCTGTCCACTCAATGTTGGAAAAGCAACTCAAAAAAGAAGGTAAAACTCGCTACGAACTGGGACGCGAACAATTCTTAGAACGGGCTTGGCAATGGAAAGCCGATTCTGAGGGTACAATTGTTAATCAGTTAAAACGCCTCGGTGTCTCCGTTGACTGGACACGGGAACGGTTTACTTTAGACGAAGGTTTATCGCAAGCGGTTCTGGAAGCCTTTGTCAGTCTCTACGAATCAGGATTAATTTATCGGGGCGAATACTTGGTAAATTGGTGTCCGGCTTCTCAGTCGGCGGTGTCTGATGTGGAAGTGGATAATCAGGAAGTTGATGGGAATCTTTGGCATTTCCGCTATCCCCTCAGTGATAATTCTGGGTTTGTAGAAGTGGCGACGACTCGACCAGAAACTATGCTGGGTGATACAGGTGTTGCGGTTAATCCCAATGATGACAGATATAAACACTTGATTGGCAAAACCTTAACTCTGCCAATTATGAATCGGGAAATTCCGATTATTGGTGATGAGTTTGTTGACCCGAAATTTGGGACTGGTTGTGTGAAGGTGACTCCAGCCCATGATCCCAATGACTTTGAAATGGGTAAGCGTCACAATCTGCCGTCGATCAATATTATGAATAAAGACGGGACTCTCAATGATAACGCTGGGGAGTTCCAAGGACAAGACCGCTTTGTAGCTAGAAAAAATGTGGTTTCTCGTTTAGAAGCCGATGGTGTACTGGTGAAGGTGGAGGATTATAAGCATACTGTTCCTTATAGCGATCGCGGTAAAGTACCAGTTGAACCATTACTATCTACTCAGTGGTTTGTCAAAATTCGCCCGATGGCTGATAAAGCCTTAAAATTTCTCGACAATCAAAATTCGCCGGAGTTTGTCCCCCAGCGCTGGACGAAGGTTTATCGTGATTGGTTAGTCAAGTTGAAAGATTGGTGTATCTCTCGTCAACTGTGGTGGGGTCATCAAATTCCGGCTTGGTATGCTGTCAGTGAAAGTGGTGGTCAAATTACCGATAATACCCCGTTTATTGTCGCCAAATCAGCAGATGCAGCTTGGGAAAAAGCTAAAACCCAATTTGGGGGAGATGTCCAGTTAGAACAAGACCCAGATGTATTGGATACTTGGTTCTCTTCTGGACTCTGGCCGTTTTCTACTTTGGGCTGGCCTGAAGAAACTCAGGATTTAGCAACTTATTACCCTAACAGTACTTTGGTAACTGGTTTTGATATCATCTTTTTCTGGGTTGCCAGAATGACGATGATGGCCGGACACTTTACTGGGAAAATGCCTTTTAATGATGTTTACATCCACGGGTTAGTGCTGGATGAAAATGGTCAGAAAATGTCGAAGACCAAAGGTAATGGGATTGACCCACTGTTATTAATTGACAAATATGGAACTGATGCGCTGCGTTATACCTTAATTAAAGAAGTTGCGGGGGCGGGTCAAAATATCCGCTTGGAATATGACCGCAAAAAGGATGAGTCTGCATCGGTGGAAGCTTCGCGCAACTTTGCTAATAAGTTGTGGAATGCAGCCCGATTTGTGATGATGAATTTGGATGGACAAACGCCGCAACAGTTAGGTCAACCAATTGCCACAGAATTAAGCGATCGCTGGATTATTTCCCGTTATCATCAAGTAATCAACCAAACGAGTAATTATATTGACAACTACGGTTTAGGTGAAGCCGCAAAAGGTCTGTATGAATTTATTTGGGGTGATTTCTGCGATTGGTATATTGAATTAGTTAAATCCCGGTTACAAAAAGATGCAGACCCAGCATCGCGCCAGGTAGCACAACAAATTCTGGGCTATGTACTGGAAGGGATTTTAAAATTACTGCATCCTTTAATGCCTCACATTACTGAGGAAATTTGGCAAACTCTCACCCAACAACCAGCCGATTCCTTACAAACTTTATCTTTGCAACTCTATCCCGAAGCAGATAATAACCTGATTAATCCAGAATTGGAAGCACAGTTTGACTTACTAATTGGCACAATTCGCACAATTCGCAATTTACGCGCTGAGGCGGATATTAAGCCAGGTGCAAAAATTACGGCAAATTTGCAAACTGGTAATCCCCAGGAAGAAGAAATTCTCAATGCTGGACAGGCTTACATTCAAGATTTGGGCAAAGTGGAGAATTTAACTATTGCTTGTACTGAGCGCAGCCGAATTGCTGGTGTTCCAGAAGCTTCTGCAATAGAGGAAACAACCCCTATAGTTGTGGAGAAAAAACCTCAGAGGGGTTTGAAGACAATTGGTTGGATTATCGTCGGGGTTGTCTTTGCGAGGATAGGTTGGGCTACGGGGAATGCAGTTTATGAAGTTCCTTTTATTGGGACATTCTTTGAAATAGTTGGTTTGGGTTTTGCATCTTGGTTTGTTGTGCAAAATCTCCTCAAATCCGAAGCTAGACAAAATTTCTGGGCTAAGTTGTTCCAGCCAAAGCCTCAGCCAGAACTATCACAGACAAAGTTACAACAGCCCCAAGCACCAGAAAATGCCATATCTGGGGTTGTGGGTACTGTGCAAGTGGTTATTCCTTTGAGTGGTGATGTGGTAGATATTGCTACTTTGCGCGCCAAACTGGAAAAAACCCTCAATAAAGCTGAAGCAGAGGCTCAGTCTTTGAGTGCAAGGTTAAGCAATCCGAAGTTTGTGGATAAAGCCCCCGCCGATGTGGTAAAGGGCGCGAGAGAGTCTTTAGCTGAAGCTGAAAAACAAGCCGAAATTTTGCGCGATCGCTTGAGTAGTTTAGTATAGCTGCAATAGACATCTCCAAAAAATAATGTAGAGACGTTCCATGGAACGTCTCTACAAGGGTTATAGGATAAGCATATTTAGATTCGGTCGATGTCTAAACTTAAAATATATTTTGACAATTCAAATTTAAAACTAAAGTTATGCTGTATCTAGCTCAAGTAAATAAAAATAAGTTTTTAGACAAGTTTCAGTTACGCTTGTTAGCACGTCAGGAAACTGAAACCCTTTGGGTACTTATCCCCGAAGAGACTTCTATATTGTTGGGTAAAGTCACTACCATGAGTGACCACTTGCTGGTTTTAGTGCAGCTTTCTCCCACAGGTGAGATTGAAAGTTTAGAAGATGCTAGCAACTGGGTACTACATTTAGTACAAACTTACCTCACAATTGGTATGACACCGGCAGAGTTGCAACAAGAAGCGGAACGTGCCGAAAGTTGGCGACAATCCCTAACTTTACAAAATCAAGACTTAGCACGTCGTTCTTTAGAATTGGAAGCCCGTCGGGAACAGATTCAAGCTTTAGAAGAAAGTCTTAAACGTGACAGAAATGGTCACAATCGAGAATTAGGTTAACTCTTACAGTATTTTTCGGTTAATTAGACCATACTGTAGAGACGATGCATTCAACATCTCTACAGAATTTTAATACCTAAAAATAACTGTAAGCTGTGGTTAGTGTTATGACCAGCGAATCCTACACTCTTGCAGGTAAAGATGCTCTTGCAGGTTTCTGTAACGCACCACCTTGACTGTTGTTGACTTCTTCCGCTGCTAATAACTCACGAATTAACCGGGCGAGGGCTTTTTGTGTCAAGCGATTAGTAACTTGCTGACCCAAACGCTGTACACCTGGATTTACTAACAATTGCGCCAGTTGGGGTGCTAGTTGTAGTGGGTCAAAACCACGGGTGGCTTGGAGAATATTTAAAATATTTTTAATATGCTCTAAGGTTTGTTGTTGCTCAACTGTCGCTCCAGGGGTTTCGTTAACTGCTGTCAAACCTACTCGTTCTCGCAATACATAAGTGAAGTTGTGCAGAACATTTTTGCCTACAGCATTGAGTCCATTCACAAATTCATCTACTAGCCTGTCGCGAATAAATGAACCACGTTCAGAAGACAGAAATTCTACCCCCTGGTTTAAAACTAGGTTGAAGTCGTAATCCTGATTTTTCTTAGCATTGCGTAACAGGTTTTCTAACCGATTCCACCGGAATCTTTGATCTTTAAACAGCAAATTTTGCAGCGATGTTCTTAATTGTGGTGCTTCGTCGGTTAACAGGCGTTTCGCAACATAAGGATAAGCTTCGCTGAGAACTTTGAATTCGGGATCTATATATATCGCAATCCCTTCCAAAGTTACCAGGGAGCGAATAATTAAAGCGTAGTAGGGAGGAACACGGAAAGGATACTCATACATCAAAGCTGAAAGTTCATCAGTGATGCTTTTGATGTTCAAGTCAGCAACACTGGCTCCTTGAGCATCAGCGAATACTCTCGCAAATGCTGGAATAATTGGGGTTAAGTCTGTCTCTGGTGAGAGAAAATCTAACTTTACGTAGTCGTTGGCTAAACCTTCAAAGTCACGGTTAACAACGTGAACGATCGCTTCAATTAAACCATAGCGTTGGGGCGGCTGTACCTCACTCATCATCCCAAAGTCGAGATAAGCCAGTTTACCTTCTGGTGTGGCTAACAAATTACCTGGGTGGGGGTCAGCATGGAAAAATCCGTGTTCTAGGAGCTGACGCAGAGAGCATTGCACACCCACTTCAATCAGATAACGAGCATCTATGCCTTGGGCGTTAATTTCGGCAGTTTGGGTTAATTTTATGCCGTTTATCCACTCCATCGTCAGGACGCGACGATTGGTGTATTCCCAGTAAATCTTGGGAACGTAAATGTCTTCTATATGACCATATAGCTCAAAAAAGCGTTCGGCATTTTCTCCCTCATGAATATAATCCATCTCTTCAAAGATGCGATCGCCTAATTCATCGAGAATACCAACTAAATCACTGCGGATTCTTTTAACTCGGTTTTTTACCCAAGCGGCGAGTTGACGCAAAATAAACAAGTCAACGGCAATTTTTTCTCTTAAATCAGGGCGTTGGACTTTAATGGCGACTTCTTCACCAGTTTTTAGTTTACCTTTATAAACTTGCCCCAAAGAAGCTGCGGCAATTGGCTGGGGCGAGAGTTCGGCGTAAATCTCCGGGGGTGGTGCGCCCAATTCTTCTTCAATGAATTGGTAAGCAATTTCGTTAGCAAAAGGCGGTAATTGGTCTTGTAACCTCGTTAATTCTTCTAAATATGCCGGGGGAACCAAATCCGGTCTAGTGGATAAAGCCTGTCCAATTTTAATGTAAGCAGGCCCTAATTTCGTCAGTAATTCTCGCAGCTGAACAGCTCGACGGTGGTCTGTTTTCACGACTATTCCCCGTCGGCCATCCCACCACAACCCAAAAACAAATGAAAGTGTCGGCCCCAACACTGCGACAATCCGCTGCAAAACTTTCAGGGGGCGGTGGCGATAATATTCTCCTATCTCTTGGGGATCGTAAAGTATGGCCTCAGTCTCTGACTTTTGGTCAGTTATGCGTTTTGGTGAACGAACAACCAAGGTTGATTGGCCATTTTCTGTTAATACTTCAGTCACTTGTGGTTCGTCCTCGGTTTTTTGGGAATTCGGGGGAAGTGTCTTAACAATCATGAAGTCAGCCACTGGTCGAATTAAGCTTGTAAAGTATTGTAACAATAAGTTTACAAACAAGTACCCCTCAAAAAGGGATAAATTGGCATTTTTTCAGAACCAAATTTTTGACCAATAGTTCTTTAATGGTACAAGCCCTCTGATTTATCTGTGAAATCAATCTCACGGCAATGGAAACCAAGTATAGATTTTCCTTTGCAAAGGGTTGTATCATAACAATATGCACCAAAGGTAGGTAACGAAAACATAGTGCTTAGTGTTCTGTAACTTAAAAGTCTCGGCATCTGCCCTCACGGAGAATTTGGCTTGATGTTACTTTGCCTGCGAATCCAAAATTTTGCCCTGATTGATCAGCTAGAACTGGAATTTGGCGCTGGACTCAATGTCCTGACAGGTGAAACCGGCGCGGGAAAGTCGATTATCTTGGATGCTATTGATGCGGCTTTGGGTGGTAAAGTCTCTAGTCGAGTCATTCGCACTGGTACGAATCGCTCAATGGTAGAAGCTACTTTTACATCTAATCCTCCCTTAACGGCTTGGTTGATTGAACAAGAAATTGATTTAATTGAAGATAACTGTGTAATAGTCAGCCGAGAAATTACTGCCACTACTAGTAATATCCGCAGTCGGTCGCGGGTGAATGGGGTGTTGGTAAATCGGCAGATTATGGGCGGACTGCGCGATCGCCTTGTGGAAATTACCGCCCAAGGTCAAACTGTACAGGTGGGACAATCCGCCCAAGTTAGGGAATGGTTAGATGTGTATGGTGGCGACTCGCTGCTACAACAACGTCAAATCATCGCTACAGCTTTTAGTAATTACCAAAAAGCCCATCAAGTATTAGAAAAACGCCGGACATCAGAACGGGAACGTCTCCAGCAACTCGACTTACTTACCTATCAAATACAGGAATTGGGCGCTGCTAATCTCCAAGATCCCCAGGAATGGGAACAACTGGTGCAAGAACGGGAACGCCTCAATCATGTTGTTGAATTGCAACAGATGAGTTACAAGGTTTATCAATCCTTGTATCAAAACGATGATGAAACCCCAGCCGCCGCAGATTTATTGGGGGACAGCGAAGCCACATTAACTGACATGGTAGAGTACGATGTCCAACTGCAACCTTTGTTGGATTTGGTTAGAGATGCTCAAACTGTGATGATTGAGGTGGGAAGACAAATTAATGCTTACGGAAGTAGTTTGGAAGCTGATCCCCAACGTTTGGAAGAAGTAGAAGAACGCATTCAAGAATTAAAACAAATTTGTCGCAAGTATGGTCCGACTCTCACAGAAGCGATCGCATACTATCAACGCATCCAAGGGGAATTGGCAGAACTCAATGACAGCGAACAATCTATTGAAAGCTTAGAACAACAGGAAACAGCTTGTTCTGCACAGCTAACTCAAGCTTGTGCAAAGTTAACTAAATTGCGTCGTCAAACCGCAGCACATTTAGAATCTCAATTGCTGTGTGAATTGAAGCCTTTAGCGATGGAAAAGGTGAAGTTTCAGGTAGAGATAGCGGCTACTTCGCCCACAGCCACAGGTGCAGACAAAATTACCTTTATGTTTAGCCCGAATCCTGGGGAACCACTGCAACCTTTGATTGCGATCGCCTCTGGAGGGGAAATGAGTAGGTTTTTATTAGCACTAAAAGCGTGTTTTTGTCAAGTAGATGCCGCCGAAACAATGGTATTTGATGAAATTGATGTGGGAGTTTCTGGAAGAGTTGCTCAGGCGATCGCCGAAAAATTACATCAACTTAGTCAAAGTAACCAAGTATTATGTGTTACCCATCAGCCTTTAGTTGCAGCAATGGCTGACCGACATTTTCGTGTAGATAAGCAGACTATTACTCAAGGTAATAATACTGAGCAACGTACAGTGGTCCGAGTCACTAATTTAGAAAATCTCAGCCATCGCCGGGAAGAACTAGCGCAGTTAGCCGGTGGTAAGTCAGCCACAGATGCGATCGCTTTTGCAGAGTCTTTATTATTACAAGCAGCTCATCATCGTCGCCAAGAAATAAATTAGCTCAAACTCTCTCCTCTCACCTTAGTCAAAATCATTTTTTGTAGGGTGTGTTGTCGCGGAGCGCAACGCACCATCCTAAATTTTCGGTGCGTTAGGACTAACGTCTGCTATGCTTTTTCTCCCCTCCTCGCTTGCCTATCGTATACACACAAGTGATCGAATCACCCCCTAACCCCCAATTATGGGGGAACAAGAATTTTCAAAGTCCCCCAAACTTGGG